>NZ_VHIJ01000054.1:0-31227 GCF_006680095.1 Pseudarthrobacter sp. B4EP4b
TCCCCGGCCATGGATCCTCCACCGCCGATAAAGACGATCTACCGGCGAGCGGGCAACGCCCAGTAAGCTGGCTGTGGCCTTGTCCGCGATACCCTTCTCAAACCACGCTACAGCTGCCTCGCGCTGCTCCTCGGACAATGAACTAGATGGACGCATAAAACTGCTCCCCGGAAGTCGGAACTGAATTTATCAGTCCAACTTTCGGGGAGCAGTTCACAGGTGCATGCGTCCATCGACACATAGTCCGCGGTCGTAAGAGTTATATAGGCGGCCCATTCAGCCGGGTGATCCGGGTCGTCCTTGCCCAGGCTTTGGCCATCGAGAGCAAACCAGCCGTCTGGGACGGTGATCTCGAACGGCTCCTTGTGGCGGGCGACGGGGACGAGGTATGTGCCGGCACTGATGGCGCCGCTCTCCGGCAGCGGTGGGACCGTAAGAGTGTCGCCGCCGTCCGGCAGCGGTGAGACGGTGCGAGCCTCCGTCGTCGGAGAACTGGGGGACGGGAGGGAGACATCGTCGGACTCATACTGGCACCCGCCGAGAAGTCCAATCAGTGCGATAGCCATCAGGGGCAAGAGATGGCGTGACCGCTGAACGGCCTTTTCGAGGGGTGTCATGGAGCTCATCGATCCGCCAAGCCGCTACAGGGTACTGTGAGGCCCCGCAGCCGGGTGGCCCCGCGGGCGGCCCGAGATGGGGTGCCGTCGCCTCAAGTCTCCTCCGGCAAAGAACCCGTGACAACGTAAGAGTTGTACCTAGATCACGCCCAGCGCACAATTCGGGCAAGGAAACCGACGATACTGGGCTCCAGCTGCTCGACGACTACAATCGGCCAGGATAGGACCACGGCCTCCGTGTGGGTACGCAAGAATCCCGGCAGTGTCTGCCATATTGGTGCCAGCAAGTTCGGGCAACCGGAAGGGGAATCAAGTGGGCGCATGGGGATATTTGCCGTTTGAGAATGACGACGCGCTGGACTGGCTGAACGAACTCGAAGCCGGAGGTGCCGACGTCATCCGTCGGGCGCTGACCAAAGCGAATGACGGCTACGTCGATGCCCCGGAGGGCAGCATTGCCGTTGCGGCCGCCGACATCACCGCAGCCTGCCAGGGCTACGCATCAGGCGACCTTCCGGAAAACGTTGCCGACTGGGTGGCCGCGCACGGGGCCGAGCTCACCGCCGAGGACGTGGAGCTGGCATTGGAAGCAGTTGGCCGGGTGGCCGGGGAGGAATCCGAACTGGCCGAGCTGTGGGATGACGCCGACGAACCTGAATGGCGCGAATCCCTCGAAGACCTCTCGGAGCGGCTGCGCGCGGCACTACGTTAGCGATTGAGCCAAAGGGGGAGGCCGGTGGTAGGTGCAAAGCCATTGCTACCCTCCCGGTTGCGCGAGCCGGTCAAGGGCTCAGCGGCGGCTGGTATTCCGGTCCATTTTCGTTGCACCTGAGAGCGGGTTCATAGTCTTAGCGTCTGGCACCCTTGTGGCCGTTGACGGCTGGGCGTAACGTGCCCATCACAAAGCTCGCCGTTGGAGGTCCGCCATGTCCGCCAGGTCCGTGCTGCTGCGCCGCGCTGTAGCCTCGGCATGGATCTTGTCGCTTGGACTACTCGGGCCCGTCAGCCTAACAGCGTGCACCTACGAGGCGCCCTCCCCCGAACAGACTACGGAGGGGACCTCCTCCCATGCACCAACTACGGAGGCGCCCTCCGCAGCATCAACTACTGAGGCTGGCACGGTCGCACCGCTGCCCTGCAGCGGCGACATCGGCCCTGGCAGTTGCGACATCGACGCCGGCACGTACCTTGTCACCAGCTTCACGGAGCCTTTCGAGATCACCGTCCCAGGCGGCTGGTCTGGCGGCGGCGAAGGCCTAGGCAAGATGGGCGACCCGGATCACCCGGATGAAGGGGCGGTCTTCGTGGGTTGGTGGCTCGCCGACTACGTGCCGACGGACGCATGCGCTTGGCAGGACGCGCTCGTCAAGCTCGATCCGTCGGCCGAGGCCTTCGTCGAGGCGATGACGGCGCAGTCCGCAACGGCCAGCACCCCTCCCGTCAAGGTCGTGGTGGGCGATTACTCAGGCTTCGAGTTCGACCACTTCGTCGAGGGCGACGTGGACATTACAGCCTGCGACCGCGACAAGTTCTGCATCCACTCAGAATTCTCAAACGAATGCACACGCTGGTACTCGACTCAGAATGAACGCGAAACCTACCGGGTGGTCGACCTGAACGGCCGGCGCGCTGTGATCTGGGTGGCCCAATACCACCCAGCCATCAAACCGGAGGTGACGAGAGAGGCGTGGGTGGCCTTCCACCCACCCATCAACCCGGAGCTGACGACGGAGGCGCGTGCCGTCTTCGATTCCATCGCGTTCAAGTCCGCCAAGTGACCGGCAAATGCGAAGGGACGATCCCGCCCGCGGGCGGAATCGCCCCTTCCCGAGCTAAGGGAAGGGCACCCACTCAAGCATTGCCCCGCGACAGCGGGGCACAACCTGGCCCCTGTCCTGGTGTTCAGCGCACCGTGGGGCGACACCCGGGCGGAGGCCGCCCAGGCGAACGGGGACACCTTCTGCAACACGAACGCTGCCCCGCAGGCGGCCAAGTTCAACTAGAGCATGGAGCTCTGGCTTGGGATGGAGTCCTAGGAGAACGCCGCCGACACCGCCAGACAGATCGTCGTGGTAGCCGTAAAGTCAGTCATCGAAACTCCCAACCTCAGTCAATGCTGTTCCTGGTTGTCTGCCGTTTCCGCTGTTTTTGCCAGTCAATATGTGCGATTAGCCGGATGCTTCGACAATCGCCCGACTGGCACATCGCCCTTGTCCCGACGGGACACCAGTACACCGTTCAGTAACTCGTACCTGTCAATTACGGACAGTAATGGCCGCAGAGCCTCAAGGAACGAGCATCACCTAGTTGGTAGAGCTTCCAGCAACTAGACGGCGCTTGTGTCGACTAGGACGAAAACAGCGTTCAAGTTGGGTGGAGCATGGGTCAACTTGCGCGCATTTCACATAGTTCGTAACCGCCAACGAGACCTTTCTCGCCACTTGCCCAGCCCAGAATCGCCAACTATTCCGCAAACCGCCAACTAACTTCCGATCTCACAGTGACTTAGAAGTCCCAGTCCTCGTCTTCAGTATTAACTGCCTTGCCGATCACGTAGGAAGATCCGGACCCCGAGAAGAAGTCGTGGTTCTCGTCAGCATTCGGGGACAACGCTGACAGGATGGCCGGGTTCACGTCGGTAACGGAGGACGGGAACATCGCCTCGTAGCCAAGGTTCATCAGGGCCTTGTTGGCGTTGTAGTGCAGGAACTTCTTGACGTCCTCGGCCAGGCCGACGCCGTCGTAAAGGTCGTGCGTGTACTGGACTTCGTTTTCGTACAGCTCGAACAGCAGCTCGAAGGTGTAGTCCTTGATTTCCTGCTTGCGTTCCTCGGACAGACCTTCCAGGCCCTTCTGGAACTTGTAGCCGATGTAGTAGCCGTGCACGGCCTCATCGCGGATGATCAGGCGGATCAGGTCTGCGGTGTTCGTGAGCTTGGCGCGTGAGGACCAGTACATGGGCAGGTAGAAGCCCGAGTAGAACAGGAAGCTCTCCAGCAGCGTGGAAGCCACCTTCCGCTTCAGGGGATCGTCGCCCTGGTAGTAGTCCATGACGATCTGGGCCTTCTTCTGAAGGTTCGAGTTCTCCGTGGACCAGCGGAACGCCTCGTCAATCTCCTTGGTGGAGGCCAGCGTGGAGAAAATGGAGGAGTAGCTCTTGGCGTGGACGGACTCCATGAAGGCGATGTTGGTGTACACGGCTTCTTCGTGCGGAGTCAGCGCATCCGGGATCAGGGAGACAGCACCGACGGTGCCCTGGATGGTGTCCAGCAGGGTCAGTCCGGTGAACACGCGCATGGTGAGCTGCTGCTCAGCGGGCGTCAGGGTGTTCCACGACTGGACGTCGTTGGACAGCGGCACCTTCTCCGGCAGCCAGAAGTTGTTGACGAGCCGGTTCCAGACCTCTACGTCCTTATCGTCCTGGATGCGGTTCCAGTTAATGGCCTCGACGTGGCTCAGCAGCTTGACCTTCTCGGTCATGTCATCCCCTAAACGTTGGGTGGGTTTCTCTAAGTTAAAGCGTACGACGGCGGGCGGGCGCCCGCCGTCGTACTTCACGAGTTAGTTGAATCTACAACTACAGCATGCAGCTGACGCAACCCTCAACTTCGGTCCCTTCCAGCGCGAGCTGGCGGAGACGGATGTAGTAGATGGTCTTGATGCCCTTCTTCCAGGCGTAGATCTGGGCCTTGTTGATGTCGCGGGTGGTGGCGGTGTCCTTGAAGAACAGCGTCAGGGACAGGCCCTGGTCCACGTGCTGCGTGGCCGCGGCGTAGGTATCGATGACCTTCTCGTAGCCGATCTCGTACGCGTCCTGGTAGTACTCCAGGTTGTCGTTGGTCAGGTACGGCGCCGGGTAGTAGACGCGGCCGATCTTGCCTTCCTTGCGGATCTCAATCTTGGACGCCACCGGGTGGATCGAGGAGGTGGAGTTGTTGATGTAGGAGATCGAACCGGTGGGCGGGACAGCCTGCAGGTTCTGGTTGTAGATACCGTGCTCCATGACCGAAGCCTTCAGCGCGCGCCAGTCCTCCTGCGTGGGGATGTGCACGTCCTTGAAGAGCTCGCGGACCTTCTCGGTCTGCGGCACCCACTCCTGCTCCGTGTACTTGTCGAAGAACTCACCCGAGGCGTACTTGGACTTTTCGAAGCCGCCGAAGGTCTGGCCGGTCTCGATGGACAGCAGGTTGGAGGCGCGGATGGCGTGGTACACCACCGAGTAGAAGTAGATGTTGGTGAAGTCCAGGCCCTCTTCGGAACCGTAGTGGACCCGCTCGCGGGCCAGGTAGCCGTGCAGGTTCATCTGGCCCAGGCCGATGGCGTGGCTCTGGTCGTTGCCCTTGGCGATGGACGGCACGGAGGTGATGTTGGACATGTCCGAGACAGCCGAGAGCGAGCGGATGGCCGTCTCGATGGTCAGGCCGAAGTCCGGCGAGTCCATGGTCTTGGCGATGTTCAGCGAGCCCAGGTTGCAGGAGATGTCCTTGCCGGTGTCAGCGTAGGACAGGTCATCGTTGTACGTGGTGGGCTGGGAAACCTGGAGGATCTCCGAGCACAGGTTGGACATGATGATCTTGCCGTCGATCGGGTTGGCCCGGTTCACCGTGTCCTCGAACATGATGTACGGGTAGCCGGACTCGAACTGGATCTCAGCGAGGGTCTGGAAGAACTCGCGGGCCTTGATCTTGGTCTTCTTGATCCGGGAGTCGTCCACCATCTCGTAGTACTTCTCGGTGACCGAGACGTCGGAGAACGGCATGCCGTAGACGCGCTCGACGTCGTACGGCGAGAACAGGTACATGTCCTCGTCCTTCTTCGCCAGCTCGAACGTGATGTCCGGGATGACCACACCAAGGGAGAGGGTCTTGATACGGATTTTCTCGTCCGCGTTCTCCCGCTTGGTGTCCAGGAACCGGTAAATGTCCGGGTGGTGCGCGTGCAGGTACACGGCACCGGCACCCTGGCGGGCACCGAGCTGGTTGGCGTAGGAGAAGCTGTCTTCGAGGAGCTTCATCACGGGGATCACGCCGGAGGACTGGTTCTCGATCTGCTTGATCGGGGCGCCGACTTCGCGGATGTTGGTCAGCGCGAATGCCACGCCACCGCCGCGCTTGGACAGCTGCAGTGCGGAGTTGATGGAGCGGCCGATCGACTCCATGTTGTCTTCGATGCGCAGCAGGAAGCAGGACACCAGTTCGCCGCGCTGCTTCTTGCCCGCGTTCAGGAACGTGGGGGTGGCCGGCTGGAAGCGGCCCTCGATGATCTCGTCCACCATCTGCAAGGCGAGCTGTTCATTGCCGCGGGCCAGGTGCAGGGCAACCATGCACACGCGGTCCTCGTAGCGCTCCAGGAAACGCTTGCCGTCAAACGTCTTCAGCGTGTAGGACGTGTAGAACTTGAACGCGCCCAGGAAGGTTTCGAAGCGGAACTTCTTTTTGTAGGCGCGGTTGAACAGGTCACGGATGAAGTTCATCGTGTACTGGTCGAGGGTTTCGCGCTCGTAGTAGTCATTCTTGACCAGGTATTCGAGCTTCTCTTCCAGGTCATGGAAGAACACGGTGTTGTTGTTCACGTGCTGCAGGAAGTACTGGTGGGCGGCCTCGCGGTCCGCCTCGAACTGGATTTCGCCGCTGGGACCATACAGGTTCAGCATCGCGTTCAGCTCGTGATAGCCCAGGCCCTTGTAGGCGGCAGGCATCTCAGGCTTCTGGGCCCTGGTTACTTCTGTGTCTGCGACAGTCGTGTCCAAAACGTGTCCAATCCATTGTTTACACGGGTCACGTCGTCTGGCGTGCCCATTAATTCGAAGCGGTAGAGGTGCGGTACTCCGCACTTGGCGGCGATGATGTCCCCCGCCATGCAGTAGTTGTCCCCGAAGTTTGTGTTGCCGGCCCCGATGACACCGCGGATCAGTTGCCTGTTCTGCGGGTTGTTCAGGAAGCGGATGACCTGCTTTGGGACCGATCCCTCTCCCCCGGTGCCGCCATAGGTTGGCACCACCAGCACATACGGCCGGGTGGCAAGGAGGGGTGCGTCCTTCGGGAGCAGCGGAATCCGGGCCACCTCACGGCCAAGCTTCGAGACGAAGCGGCTGGTGTTCTCGGATGCCGAGGAAAAGTAGATGAGCTGGCTGCCGGTGACAACCGCGGGAGCCGGATCCGCAGCATCCACGCGCTGAGCCGCGTGAAAGTGCTGTGCCTTGTACGATTGCGCTGCTGCTGGCGCTGCCATGGGAGTCACCTCAGCTGGTTGACGTTTGCCGGCAGGAAAAAGTGTGGCCCCTTAGGCCACGGAGGAAACTGCGGAGAGTGCCAGTTCCTCGATCTTGTCCGGACGGAAGCCTGACCAGTGGTCCTGGTCCGTGACCACAACGGGGGCCTGCATGTAACCCAGTGCCTTCAGGCGCTCGAGGGCTTCGGCGTCCTGGGAGATGTCAACGCTCTGGTACGCGATGCCCTTCTTGTCGAGAGCCCGGTAGGTGGCGTTGCACTGAACACAAGCAGGCTTTGTGTAAACCGTTACGGTCATGGTTCCTGTCCCCTTTTCTGGAAAACTTGCTCGTCCGGTGTTCCCGCCCAAGCTGTATGTAGATACTACATCTAGTGCAGACGCCTCTTTGGAACCCCAAGATGATGTATTACAAGTATGTCATTTAATGCACTTTTAATCCACAGGCAGAGGCCTTCAAAATGTCCGGAATCCCGCTGTTTTTGCGCACGGAATCCACATCCTGTGGAGTACTTAGCCACAATTAACGCCCAGCGTGTCGTGGAAAAGACGGCGTGTCGCACCTTCCGCGGGGAGTACCGGCAGCGTGCGGATGGCACCAAAAAGGGGCTCCGAAGTGACCTTCGGAACCCCTTCTGGTGATCAAACGCACGACGCCGGCCGGCGGCCAAGTGCGGGACGCTGCCGTGGGCATGGGCTGCTAGAGCTGGACCTCCCGGCGGTCCAGCACAACCTGCTGCACATCAAGGTAGCCGGACTGGAAGCCTGCCCGGGAGTAGCACAGGTAGAACAGCCACATCCGCTGGAACACCGCATCGAAGCCGAGCTCCGCCACCTCGCGGGACCTCTCCAGGAAGCGCTCCTCCCACAACCGCAGGGTGGCTGCGTAGTGGTCCCCCATGCCCATCCGCTCCCGCACGCGCAGGGTGGTGTGCTGCTGGGTCACGCCCTCGATGGCCCGGACGGACGGCAGGAAGCCGCCGGGGAAGATGTACTTGTGGACCCAGGTGTAGGCGTTCCGGGTGGCCAGCATCCGGCCGTGCGGCATGGTGATCGCCTGGATGGCCACCTTTCCGCCCGGCGCCAGGACCCGGTCGATGGTCTGGAAGTAGATCGGCCAGTATTCGTAGCCCACGGCCTCGATCATCTCCACGGACACCACGGCGTCGTACTCGCCTTCCACCGCGCGGTAGTCCTGCAGGGCCACCGTCACGCGGTCCTCGTAACCGGCTGCCGCGATCCGCTCCTGTGCGAGCGCCTGCTGCTCGCTGGAGAGGGTGACGCTGTAGACAGTTGCGCCGCGCGCTGCTGCCCGCAGTGCCAGTTCGCCCCAGCCGGTGCCGATTTCCAGCAGCCGGGTGCCTTCACCCACGCCGGCTTTATCCAGCAGCCTGTCGATTTTTGCCCGTTGTGCTTCCGCCAGGGCGTCCCACCCCACCGAGCTCAAGGGTCCGGCGTCAGCCGGGAACAGGGCTGAGGAGTAGCTCATGGTGGCGTCGAGGAAGTTGGAGAACAGGTCATTGGAGAGGTCGTAGTGCCGGGAGATGTTGCTCCGTGTGTTCTGTTCGGCGTTACGCTCCTGCCGCGGGGTACGCGGCAGGTACAGGGTTCGGAGTTTCTGCAGCGGGGCAGGAATCAGCCTGTCCACCGATGCGGCGAACACCTCGAGGACGCCGGCCAGATCGCTGGCTTCCCAGTCGCCGGCCATAAAGGACTCCCCCAGCCCGATCAGGCCGTTGTCCCCAATCCGGGCTTCAAATGCCTCCGGCCGCACCATCACCATCACCGGCGCGTCCGGGCCGCCCGTCCCCAGGACAGCACCATCCGGATACTCCACCCGCAGGGGCAGGCGCTTCACTGCCCCCTTGAAAAGGAGCCCGGCGGCCTTCCCGGCGATGGCTGCCTTGGCTCCCCACGGCGGTTGTGCCACTCCCGGCCACCGGTCCGCGTCGATGGAAGCGGGCGACGGCGGCACTCCCGTTGGGTTCCATGTTCCGGCCAGTTGCGCGGCGCCCTGGTCAGGCGCCGGCTTCACGGCGTTGCGTTCAGCCTGCTGCGTGGCTTTTTCCCGGAGAGGAGCTGCAGCCGTTTCGTTGTCGTCCGTCATTGTCATTGAACTGCCTCCTGTGAGGGGTGGTGTGGTCTGGCGACGACGGGCAGGCGTCTTGCCCAGAGTGTAATGCCCTGTACCCGGATGAGGGCGGAAACCAACAGCGGCGCGGCTGGGACCGTCAACGCGGCCGCCAGGATGTTCCGCACGGTGGCGGGCCGTCGTTTGCCGTCCACGCTGGCCACGAAGGGCCGGTGGCCTTCTCGTACCAGAACGATGGACACGGCCAGCCGCTCCCCCGGCGCGGGCAGCTTCATCCGGTACTGCCCGTCCACCTCATTGAACGGTGAAACGTAGAACGCCTTCGGCACCGAGGCACGCCCGGAGATGTCTGTCCTGAGCAGGTAGCAATGCCGCTCACCGTACGTGTTGTGGACTTCGGCGACCACGCACTCAAGCTCTCCGTTGGAGCGGTAGCACCAGAAGAGCGTCAGCGGGTTGAAAACATAGCCGAAGACCCTGGCGCTGGTCAGCATGTGGATAGGGCCGCCGTCGGGCTCTATCCCCTGTGTACGCAGGTACCGCTCCACGTTGCTGCGGATGGTGGCGTCCGGATCGCCCAGATGGTCGCCGGACCGGAACACGGCCAAAGGCCGCATCAGCAGCGGAAGCCGCGGAAGGTTGTCAACGTCCACGAACCAGCTGTAGCTGCGGTAGGTGAACGAGTTCTTCAAGGGGGTGTGCCGCACGTGGGAGATCGAGGTGCGGTAGATCGCTGCGCTCATGCGGGTTCCGCTGCGGGAAGAAGCTCCCGCTCCCCGCCGTCCAGGGATTCAAACGGATCAGCAGGCAGGGCAATAGGCCAGGAGCGTCCCAGCGATTCAGCGGCCCGGACGCCGGACAATGCGCCATCCTCGTGGAAACCCCAGCCGAGGTAGGCGCCGGCATAGGCAATGCGGTTGTCGCTGAGTGCCGCGATTGTCTGCTGTGCCTGCACCGATTCCGGAGTGTACTGCGGGTGCTCGTAGACCATCCGCTCCAGGACGGCGTCATCGGCGATGAGTTCGGACTCCCCCAGGCTCACCAGGTACCGCTTGCCGTCCACTGGAGTCAGCCGCTGCAGGCGGGTCAGGTCGTAGCTGACCAGGACCTTGTCCGGCCGGGCTTCGCAGGACGGAAGCCGGTAATTCCAGGATGCCCTGGCGTTGCCGGCGGACGGCAGGACAGCAGGGTCCCGGTGGAACACCGTGTGGTTCACCGAATACGGCATCCCGCCCAGCGCTTCCTTCTCATCCGGGGTGGCGTCGGCCAGGAACCCGAGCGCCTGCGCCGGGTGGGTTGCGATGACAACGGCCTCGAAATCCTCGACGCCGGCTCCCGTCACCACTTCGATGCCCAGCGCGTGCCGCCGGACGGCGGACACGGGCGAGTTGAGCCGGATATCCGGCAGGGTGGCCGCCAGCTTCTCCACATACCGCGCCGAGCCGCCCGTCACCGTGCGCCACTGGGGTGAACCCTTGACGCCCAGCAGCCCATGGTGCCCAAGGAACGTGAAGAGATAGCGGGCCGGATAGGCCAAAGCGGTGGTGGGGTCGCAGGACCAGACAGCGCTGACCACCGGGGTCATAAAGTGGGAAACGAAGTAGGGGCTGAAATTTTCACGCTCAAGGAACTGCCCCAGGGTCAGTTCGGGAACTGCCTCATCCGGGCTGACCGAGGCGACCGGGGCCGTGTTCAGCAGCGCCCTGGCCTTGCGGTAAAAGCGGGTGACCTCCAGCAGCATCAGCAGGTAGCGGCCCCGCAGCAGGCTGGACGGGCGGGCGATGATGCCCCGGGCACCGCCACGGGCACCGGCGTATTCCAGCCCGCAGCCGTCGCAACGGATTGACATGCTCATTTCGGAGTCCTGGGTTTCCACCCCCAGCTCGGCAAACAGGCGCAACAGCGTGGGGTACGTCCGCTCATTGTGGACGATGAACCCGGTGTCAACACCGAGAACCGAGCCGTCCGGTTGCGGCATGTCGTGGGTGTGGGCGTGCCCGCCCAGCCGCGAATCCGCCTCGAACAGGGTCACGTCGTCCTCGCGGTTGAGGACGTAGGCGGCCATGAGGCCGGCGACGCCGCTGCCGATGACGGCCACCCGCCGTCGTCCGCCTCCGCTTGCTGCTGGGTCAGGTGACAATTGATGCTCCTCTGCTGAACATTTGCCAGTGATGGGTATACAGAGGGAAATTCGCAGCGCCCGGGCCGCCGGATGGGTGCGGGCTTCAGCTTCTTCGGCAGGAGGCGGCAGAGTACTGTGGGCTGGTGGTAAATCCGGTACACCTGAAGACCCTCCTGGAGGTCACGCGGCTGGGCTCGTTCGCGGCCGCCGCGGCAACGCTTGGCTACACCGCCTCCGCCGTTTCACAGCAGATGTCGGCGCTGGAACGGGACACGGGCGTGGTCCTCTTCCAGCGCTCGGCGCGCAGCGTGGTGCCCACGGAAGCCGCCGTCGTGATGACCCGGCACGCCGCGAAGGTGCTCACGGACATCGAGGCACTCATGGCAGCCGCCTCCAAAACCCAGGATTCGGCGCACCAGGAACTGCGCCTCGGAATCTTCCCCAGCCTGGCCACCTTCGTCCTGCCTCGGATCCTGAAGAATCCAACGTGGAAGAACCTGGGCATCGACCTGAAAGTCTCAGTCGCTGAGCCCGGCCAGACCATCCAGGGGCTGCGCACCGGAGGCGACCTGGACCTGGCAGTGGTTTTCCAGGTGGGCCAGACCGGCTTCGCCTGGCCCAACACGATCAACAGGCAATGGATCGGCGACGACGACTTCCGGGTGGTGCTGCCTGCCGGCTGGGGCTTCCGCGCCGATGCGAAAGTGGCCGCCGACCACCTGTCCGAGATGCCCTGGATCATGCACCACCCCGGCACAGCCGACGCCATGGTGATCGAACGGCTCTTCGCCGGCTGTAACCTGCACCCCCGGGTTGTGGCCCACAGCGATGACTTCCACGCGAGCCTGGAGATGGCTGCTGCCGGGCTGGGCGCGGCGCTGGTCCCCGAGCTCGCGCTGCGCAACAAACCTGCCGGCGTGGTGGTGCTGGACGTCCCGGAGATCCGGCTGGCCCGCAACGTTTTCGCGCTGCTGATCAACGACAGGAAAACCGCCAGGGTACAGCTGTTTGTCGACTTACTGGCCGAGACCTTTGCCGGGATGCCCAAGGCGGTGAATTAGGCCCGAACGCTGGAATGCACCGCTGTTCGGGTCTATGTTGAAACTATGAACAAGGTAGCGAGCCAGCACTTTGGCGAGATCGAGCTCAATCACGGCAGCGATCACAACATCGCTGCCAAACATGAGCTGCGGGGCCATCCGCTGGAGATCGACCTGAACATCACCGCCCACGACCACTTCGACGAGGCGGCACTGCGCAAGGTGGATTACCGCCTCCGGTTCTTGCCCGAACTGGTGGACGAGGTGCGGGACATGATCGCGGAGGAGCTGGACCAGGAAGGCACCAGCCCGCAGGAATACCTCCATTTCCACTGCAACGCGCTCAAGGATGAGCACCTGCACAAGGTTTTTGGTGTCCAGGAACGGAGCCAGCTCACCAAGGAAGTGTTCCTCAAAGCACTGAAGCTCGGCCACGTGGGCATCTACCCCGGCCAACCCGAACGCTACTTTGTGATGGACTTCACCCTGGGCGAGCACTTCACCGATGAAGTCCTGGTGGCCTCGGCGGACGAGGACGGCGTCGTGGATGACGAGATCGTCTGGGAGTCCTAAAACCCGGGATGGTGGTCCATGGGCGAAACCAAAGCCGGCGTCTGGCGCCTTGCCGGGTCCCTGCTCCTTGCGGGTGTGCTGGTGTCGATCCTGGCCGGGCTGCTGCACGCCGAGTCACACGACGCGAACGACCATCCCGCCTCGTTCACTGCCTATGCCAACAGTGATGCCTGGACTGCGGTCCATCTGGGGCAGTTTTTTGGCATGGCACTGGTCTGCGCCGGACTCGTAAGTCTCTGGTCCGCCCTGGACGTGCGGCGTGGTGGGCGGGCGTGGTCTGCCGGCATCGGGGCTCTTGCTGCTGCCCTCGCGCTGTCACTTTACGGCGGGCTGCAGGCAGTTGACGGCGTTGCCCTTAAACAGGCGGTGGATTCGTGGGCTGCCGCTGCGGAGCCCGACAAGGCGGCACGTTTCGCCACAGCCGAGGGGATCCGCTGGCTTGAATGGGGAATGCGCAGCTACCAGAGCTTCCTCCTGGGCATCGCACTGATTCTCCTGGGCGCCGCCGTGGCCATGGTTCAGCGGGTCTCCCGGGTCATAGGCTGGCTGATGGCGCTGTCCGGGCTGGCATATCTGGCGCAGGGCTGGATCATCGGTGAAATGGGTTTCGCCGCCGCCAATTCGCTGCCCACCCTGATCGGTATCATCGCCACCGTGATCTGGACGATCTGGCTTGCGGTCAGTGCCTGGAGGATGAAGGAGACGAGGCCGGCCGGTCACCTGGGGTGACCGGCCGACGACGTCGGTGCTTTAGCAGACGCTCAACCACCGTTCTTGGTTTCGCCAGGCTCAACCACCGGTGGTTGAGCCTGTCGAAACCCTTGCTGTTGTTTTACTTCGCCGCTTCCAGCAGTCCGGCGCGGACCGTCTTGGTGGCCTCGACCAGGTTCCGCAGGGATTCCTCGGTCTCAACGTAGCCGCGGGTCTTCAGGCCGCAGTCCGGGTTGACCCAGAGCTGGCGGGACGGAACGTGCTTCACGGCGGTGCTGAGCAGCTCAGTCACTTCCTCGGTGCCCGGAACGCGCGGCGAGTGGATGTCGTAGACACCAGGACCAACGCCGCGGCCGAAGCCGTGGGACTCAAGGTCGTGCACAACCTCCATGCGGGACCGGGCGGCCTCAATGGAGGTCACATCCGCGTCCAGCCCGTCGATCGCGTCGATGATCACGCCGAACTCGGAGTAGCAGAGGTGGGTGTGGATCTGGGTGGCGTCGGCCGCGCCGGCGGTAGCCAGGCGGAAGGAATCCACGGACCACTTCAGGTACTCGGCGTGGTCTGCCTTGCGCAGCGGAAGGAGCTCGCGCAGGGCAGGCTCGTCCACCTGGATGACCTTGATGCCGGCGGCTTCGAGGTCGGCGATCTCGTCGCGCAGGGCCAGGCCGACCTGGTTGGCCGTCTCGCCCAGCGGCTGGTCGTCGCGGACGAAGGACCACGCCAGGATGGTGACCGGACCGGTGAGCATGCCCTTCATCGGCTTGCTGGTCAGGGACTGCGCGTACTCGGCCCACTTCACCGTGATGGGGGCGCTTCGGGTCACGTCGCCCCACAGGATGGACGGACGGGTGCAGCGCGAACCGTAAGACTGGACCCAGCCGTGGACGGTGACGTCGAAGCCTTCGAGGTTCTCGGCGAAGTACTGCACCATGTCGTTGCGCTCGGGCTCGCCGTGCACCAGGACGTCGTAGCCCAGCTCTTCCTGCAGGTCCACAACGCGCTTGATCTCGTCCTTCATGAGCTTCTCGTACTGCTCATCAGTGAGATCGCCCTTGTTGTTGCGGGCGCGGGCCGAACGGATCTCCGATGTCTGCGGGAAGGAGCCGATGGTGGTGGTGGGCAGCGGCGGCAGGTGCAGCGACTCTTCCTGGGCGGCTTCGCGGACTGAGTACTCGGAGCGGTTGAAGTCCGCGGCGGTCAGTGCCTGGGTGCGTGCCCGGACGTCTGAACGTCGGACGCCTTCGGCGGTGGCGCGGGAAGCGATCACTGCCGATGCATCGTCGATGGCTGCTTTGGCGGAGGCGGGGTTGGACAGGTAAGCGGCGAGGGTCTTGACCTCCACGGCCTTCTGGTCGGAGAACGCGAGCCAGCTGCGGAGCTGCTCGGACAGTTGGGTTTCCTCCGCGACGTCGTGCGGGACGTGCTGGGTGGAGGTGGACGTGGAGACGGCGAGCGTGCCGGAGGCTTCCTTCAGTGCGTCCAGCTTCGCAGCGGAGGCTGCGAGGTCGTTGCGCCAGATGTTGTGGCCGTCCACGACGCCGGCAACCAGGGTTTTGTTGCCCAGGCCCGCCAGGGCGGCGGCGGAGGGAACGGCGCCCTTGAAGACGTCGATGTGAAGGGCCTCGATGTTGGTGGCTGCGAGGGTGGCGAGCTGGCCGTCGAGCGAGCCGTACGGGGTGGACACGAGGATCTGCGGGCGGTTGGCTGCTGCGGTCAGGACGTCGTAGGCGCGGGCCACGGCTGCTTCGATGTCACCGGCCGGGGTGTCCTGGTCGACCACCAGGGCGGGTTCGTCCAGCTGGACCCAGCCGGCCCCGGCTGCTGCCAGCTTCTCGAGCAGCTGCACGTAGACGGGCAGGATGTCCCCGAGGCGGGACAGCGGGTTGAAGCCGGCCGGGGCGTCGTCGGAGGCCTTGGAGAGCAGCAGGTAGGTGACCGGGCCAACGAGGTACGGGCGGGTTTCGATGCCGTTGGCCAGGGCGAAGGCAAACTCGTCAACCTTGGCGGTGGAGGCGAGGGTGAACTCGGTTTCCGGACCGATTTCCGGCACCAGGTAGTGGTAGTTGGTGTCGAACCACTTGGTCATTTCCAGCGGCTGCTGTTCCTTGCTGCCGCGGGCCAGCGTGAAGTAGCCGTCGATGTCCAGCTGTCCCTCAGCGTTGAGGAGGTTGCCGAAACGGGCCGGCACGGCGCCGAGGTGCGCGGTGGTGTCCAGGACCTGGTCGTAGTAGGAGAAGGTGCCGGGCACGGCGGCGGCTTCGGTCAGGCCAAGTTCCTGCAAGCGCGTGGCGATGGTCAGCTGGATGTCCTTGGCGGCGGCGTCCAGGGCGGCAGCGTCGATCTTGCCGGCCCAGTAGGTCTCGACGGCCTTCTTGAGCTCGCGGCGGCGGCCGATACGGGGGTAACCAAGGAGTGAGGCGGACGGGAAGGGCGTGTTGTTTTCAGGCATGACAAATCCTCAGGTAGGAGCTGGGTTTGAAACTTTGGGCTTTCTAGCCAGGGTCTAAAGCGCGGGGTGCTTCGCGGAAGTCGTCAGCTGGCGAGCTGGCGCCGGGCGAGTGCGTCCCGTCGGATCCCGGAACGGGAATGCCGGGGAAGTGCCAGTTTGTCCAGCACTTCCAGTGCGCTTTGGTGTTCATTGAAGGTGTAAAGGTGGATGCCGGGCGCGCCAGCATCCAGGGCGGCGTTCGCCAGGTCCACGGTGGCATCGACGCCAATGTGGAGGCGTTCGATGTCGTTGTCCGCGGCGGCCAGGCGTTCCATCAGTTCCGCTGCGGGCTCCACCCCCGCCAGCTCACCCAGCCGTTTGAGGCGGCGGAGGCTGGTCAGCGGCATCACGCCGGGAATGATGGGGATGGTGACCCCGGCACGGCGTGCCCGGGTGAGGAGGTCGGCGTACTGCTCCGCATGGAAGAAGACCTGGGTGATGGCGAAGTCCGCGCCGGAACGCTGCTTGGCCAGCAGCACCTCGACGTCGTGCTCCTCACTCGGTGATTCCGGGTGCCTGGTGGGATACGCCGCCACGCCAACCGCAATCTTCCCGGCGCACAGCAGTGCCGAACGGCGCTGCTCTACGCGGCGGATGAGTTCGATCAGGTCCTGGGCGTACCGCAGGGCTCCGTCGACAGGTTCGCCGCCGTCCTTGGGAAGATCGCCGCGCAACGCCAGGATGCCGCGCACCCCGGTGTCCAGCAGTTCGCCGATGATGCCCGCCAGTTCCTGCGGCGTGTTGCCAACGCAGGTCAGGTGGGCCAGCGGCCGGAGGGTGGTTTCGAGCAGGAGCCGGTTGATAAGTTCGACGGCGGTGTCCCGGTTGGAGCCACTGGCACCATAGGTGACGGACACGTAGTCAGGCTCGGTGGTTTCCAGTTCCCGAATGGTGGTCCAGAGCGTTTCCGCGGCTGCCGGCGAACGGGGCGGGAACAGCTCGTAGGAAAGCGCCACGGGGGCGGCTTCGGAGAGATTCGGGTGTGTGTCGATAAGGCTTGGTGGCGACATTTGCATCCTTGGCTTTGGGCCATTGGAGGTTCCCTGTCAGAAACTGGACGGGGACCGGCAATGAATTTGAGTTTGGGGAACACGAAAAAACTCCACAAGGACGCAGCCGCGACTGTTACGCCTGGAATGAAGTTGTCCGTGAGCAAATGTCAGGCCCACATGGGGGCACCCACACCCTCCGCAACGGAGGATCGCTGACACGTTACCGCGGTAACTTGTATAGAACTCTATGGGCGGCCGGAGGAGCTTTCAAGTCGGGGTCCGAATTAAGACGCAGTCTTACGCCTTGTTTCGTTCGGCAACAGAATATTCTTCGCTCCGCTCCCCCTTTGCGCCTGTGGCCGCTGGTCACCAGGGCCGATCCACACCGGGAGCGGTGTCCTCAAGGTAGTCCGACCGTTCCCGTCCGCTGTTGCGTTCCCGCTGGGACTCCCGGGCGCTTTCCTGCAACTGCTGCAGCTGGTCCTGGCCGGGCGACTTGGCCTTCGGCTCGTCCGGGCCTCCCTCCTCCGCCGCGTTTTCCTGATCCTCGACGGACTCCTTGGCTGACTCGAGTTTTCCGTTCAGGCGCCCTTCCGCCTCCTTAAGCTTTTGGCCGGCATCAGCCGCCGCTCCCCCGGAAAAGCATCCCTCCGGGGCCTCGCCGGCGGCTTCCAATGCCTCGGTAAACAGGGCCGCGGCACCTGCCCTATCCTCCAGACGCAGCTTCTCGTCACCGAGCCGCTCGATGGCGAGGACAAGATTGAGCCGCACCACGCACGCATCCGGCGAGCCTGGCGGGGCAAAGTCCAGGGCTTCCTCGAAGCGCAACCGGGCAGCTCCAAAGTTGCCGGCGAGCGCCTGGGCGTCCCCGGCGGCGAAGGGGGCTTTGTGCGGCTCCACGATGTTTGCGGCCTGGAGCACCTCCGCAGCCATTCCGACGGCGGCCGCGTCCTTGGCTTCGAAGGCCTTCCCGGCGTGCCCCGCAAGCGGGTCGAGGCTGAGAAGTTTCGCCGCGACCAACAGCACCAGCAGAGCGGGAAGGGCCGACCACACCAGCAGGCGGCGCCTCATCGTGCCGTCTCCTTTGGCTGGCCGCCGTGTGCGGCAGGAAGGGGCATGGCCGCAGTCCGCACTTCGCGCAGCTCCCGTATGACGCCCATCGACTCGGCCAACCCCACCACGAAGGCACCCGCAGCGAAAAGCCAGTAGAACTCGATCCGGCCCCCAAGGGTGCCGTCTTGTTCCGTTCGTTCCAGGGCGCCGGCGCGCGCCTCCTGCAGCATGGCTGAGACCGGGTCCCCCGCTGACCGGTGCACATAGCGCACACCCAGCCGCGCAGCGACCTCCCGGAGCCTGTCCTCATCGATGGTGGACAGCGCATCCTTGGCGGCATCTCCGGTGCGGTCCTGGATGTAGGGGGCATCGTCCTCGGACTCCATCCCGGTGTTCTCCTTCATGCGTCCGCCGCCGGAGGTCCCGTACCCCAGCACCGCTCCCCCGGCCACCAGCTCCCCATCCAGCGCCATGGGCTCGGGTTCCTGGCCGCTGGTTTGCTCGCCGTCGCCCAGGTAGAAGACAAGCCGGGGCCGCTCGGGGTGCCTGTCCCTGGCTGCAGACAGGCGTTCGGCGAGCACTTGGCGGGCGGCCGTGATGCTGCTGCCTTTGGCATAGGACGTGACCTGCGGCTGGAGGATCGAGGTAACGGTGTCCAGCGCTGACGTGTCGGTGGTCAGGGGCATCCGGACACGGGCTTCGGTGTCAAAGGTGATGACGGAAAAACGGGCACCCGGCAGTTCCCCGGCGATGGCCATGATGTCCTGGCGGACGCCGGCGAGGCGCGGTGCGGCATTGCCGTAGTCCTCGGCCACCATGCTGCTGGTGGTGTCCACCACAAAAAAGACGTTCAGATCCGCTGCAGCGGCCTGGGCGGAGCCGCCGGGGGTGCCCGGCCGGAATGCTGCTGCCAGCACGAACAGCACCAGCAGGGCCCGCCGGATTCGTCCAGTGCGGCCGGGGCGCCTCCGTTCGCAAAGGATCCGCCAGCCCAGGAAGACCAGTGCGGCGGCGGTGAGGGACAGGAGGAGCCACCACGGCAGGATCGGCTGCAGTGTCATGGCCGGCGCCGCCAGGAGGCAACAGCGAGGACAATCCCGGCCAGGAGCGCAACGGCCAAGGGAAGGTTGGGCAAGTCGGTGACCACGGCACGCGGCGCGCCCTCAAGGGTGGACTTCTCCGTTTCCTGCACAGCCCGCACAATGCCGGGCACTGCTTCCGGACTGTCCAGGGCGTAATAGGCTCCCCCACTGGACTCAGCGGCCGCACGCAATTGCGCGCCGGGCTGGTCAGCGTCGGTGCCGTAGTCAAAGTCCCCCGGATTCAGCGCATAAACACGGACTTCCCTTTCCTTCGCCATTCCGGCAGCTTCCTGCAGGGTCATGATGGGATCGCCCGAAACAAAGTTGTCCGTGGCCAGGATCACCGACCGCGAGCGCGGTTGCCGGCTGCCCTGCTGGCCAGCGTTCTGCTGGTTGCTGTTTTCCGGGTCCCGGGAGGGTGGAAAGCTGGTGACGCATGAGGCGAGGCCATCCCCGATCAGGGATGAACCGCGGCCGCTCCAGGTTCCGTCGAGGAAGCCGGACGTGCCGGGTTTGCCGTTGAAGGCGTCCCGTGCGAGCGCCAGCTGTTCCCGGGCGTACTCATAGTCGTCGGTGAGGGGAAAGACCTGGATGGCTGTGCTGTCGAAGATGGTCAGGCCTATTCTTTCGCCCTCGAAGTCCTCTGCCAGCCGGGCAAACACGTCCACCACCTCCGCGTCTGCGCTGCTCATGGATCCGGAAGCGTCCAGGCACAGGACGATGTCGCGGTTGTGCTGCTCCGGCCGGACGGTGTCCACATTCACAGGGCGTGCGGCGGCGAGCAGGGTTGACGCCAGCAGGACCCCGCAGGCAGTTGCCGCGACCACCAGCCACTGGCGGTGCCGCCGCAGTGCGGCCTGGTATTCGGGCAGGCGGGTGAGCCTGTCCGCATGGGCTGCCGGCCGCCGTCGTGCGCTTGTGTTCCTGCCCGGGCGCCACGCCGCCCAGGCCGCGAGGCCTGCCACGGCCGCACCCAGGGGAACCACCCACCAGAACATCAGCTCCACGAGCGCACCGCCTCGCATGCCGCCGCGGCAGAGCTTGCGACGGCGGGCAGCGGCTCGGACCCGAACTCACCCGGGTACAGCGCGCCGACGGCCTTCGCGGCCGCGGGCAACGGGTGGCTCGCGAGGTCGGCGTACGTCATTCTCGGCGCGTCCACCCCGGTGGCGTCGCGGACGAAGCGGCGCAGGAGGAGGCTGATCTGCTGGTGGGCAGCGCGGGTACTGATGTTTCCGGCGGCTGCCTCCCGTTCCACGTCAATAATCCGCTGCAGGTACGCCGATTGGAGTGCCGGCAGGTCGGTGAGCGGTCCCGACCCGGCGGGGGTGCTGGGCCGGGGACGCCTGGTACTGGCGAAAACAAACGTGTACCAGGCGGCCAGCAGGAGCAGCAGGGCCAGCCCTGTCCACGTCCACAGCGGACTGTACGGCAGCGGGCCGAGGAATTCGGGATCAGCCTGCACGCCGGTGCCTTTCCAGGAGTGCGAACAGCTCCGTGATGACCTCCGGGCTCCCGCTGACCGAACCCCCGGTGATCCCTGCCTGGCGCAGCATGTCAGTGCGTCCGGAGTCCCTGTCCGTCACTGCCTGGGAGTATGCTGCAGCCACTCGCGGAGACCGGGCCAGGTGGCCCATCAGAGGCGAGGAATCGTGAACGCTGAACCACGGCGCTTCCGCCGTCAGATCCGCATCACGGACCGTCAGCCACAGGATCTCATGCTGTGCCCGGAGCCGGCGGAGCAGCCCTGACAGCGAGGGGGTGGCTACCATTTCGTCCGCCACAACGAACAACAGGAACCTGCCCTTGACGGTGCGGGCCACATGCTCCAGCTGGTCCTCAAGCCGGCTGGCAGCAGAATCCATGGTGGCGTTGGCATGAACATGGCGCAGGAGCCGTTCGAGGTGCGCCTCGCCGCTTTTGGCCGGCAGGGATGTTGTCTTATGGGCGTCGCCGCACACCAGGCCCACCACGTCGCCGTGGAGGTGGGCCAGGTACCCGATAACCCCCAGCGCCATGATGGCGATGTCCTTCTTGGTTTCCCCACCGGCTGCTTCGGCTGCCATGTTGCGGCCGGTATCGGTGATGAGCAGGACTGTCTGCCGCCGGACGGCTACGTACCTCCTGATCAATGGGGAGCCGTGGCGGGCTGTTGCCTTCCAGTCGATATCGCGCACCTCGTCTCCCGGGACGTAGGCGCGGAGGTCATCAAAGTCCAGGCTGCGGCCGCGGAAAACAGAACCGTATTCGCCGTCGAGCATGCCGCGGGCCTTGCGGTGGGCAAAGATGGCCATCTTCGACTTCACCCGGTGAAGGAGGCTGGTCATGGCGGGCTCAGGGCGTCTGGACGGCGGCGACCACGGCGTCGATGACCGTTTCCACCGGCACCTGCTCAGCCACTGCCTCAAAATTCAGGATGAGGCGGTGCCGCAGGACGCGGTGGGCCAGCGATTTCACATCTTCCGGGATTACATGGTCCCGGCCCTGCAGGAGCGCCACGGCGCGCGCCGCCTGGCTGAAGGCGATGCTGGCGCGCGGGCTGGCACCGAACTCGATGAAGCCGGCAAGCCGCGGATCAATGTACTGCTGCGCGTTCCGGGTGACGTAGACCAGCCCCACGATGTAGTTGATGACCGCCGGATCGATGTAGATCCGCTTGACCATGCTTTGGGCGTGGGCCACCGCCTCAAGGGACGCCGCGGCCGCCGGCTTCTGCTCGTCGGTGAACACTCCGGCGTCGAGCCTACGGATGATCTCGGCCTCCTCGGCAGGCGACGGATAATCCAGGACGTCCTTGAGCATGAAGCGGTCCATCTGGGCTTCCGGAAGCTGGTAGGTGCCTTCCTGTTCGATCGGGTTCTGCGTAGCCAGGACCAGAAACGGGGAAGGGAGCCGGTGTTCCTGGCCGCCGATGGACGTCTGCCGTTCCTGCATGGCCTCCAGCATGGCGCTCTGGGTCTTGGCGCTGGAGCGGTTGATCTCGTCCAGCAGCACGATGTTGGCGTGCACCGGGCCCAGCTGCGTGACGAAGGTTCCCTTGGCGGCGTCGTAGATCTGCGTCCCCACGATGTCACTGGGCAGCAGGTCCGGAGTGCACTGGATCCGCCGGAACTCCGCGCTGATGGCTTCGGCGACGGTCTGGGCAGCCGTGGTTTTGGCCAGGCCCGGAACGCTTTCCAGCAGGATATGGCCGCCGGTGAGCAGGCCCACCAGCAGTGATTCCCGCAGCCGGGATTGCCCCACCATCTTCGCGTCGAAGCTCCTGGAAATGTTGGCTGCAACCTGTTGTGCCCGTGCCAGCTCCGCCGGTTCGATCCTTGCCGAAGAGCTGGTTTGAAGCACTGCGATTCCCCCTGATGGCTGTGTTTGGGCGTCCGGTACGGCCGGACCGCACTCCGCCGCCATCCTATCCAAGACGGATCCGCGGGTTCGGGCAATGGGGACCACTCCCCATGGGGGCTCCCCAGGTCTATTCTTTTGACATGAGCGAGCTTCCAGCCAGTTACAAGGAGTTTCTCGCCGACAAAAGCGAGATGTTCATCAACACCGTCAAGCCTGTCCTGCAGCAGTCAGCCGCGGACAGGCTCCATGGAGTCCGGGTTGTCTACAACCCAGGCTCAACCGGCCACCAGGCACACCTTGACGACAGCATCCCCTTCGGGGTGGTTGTCGAGGATATCGACTAGCGGGCGGCTAACCCCGCACCGCGCCGGACAAGGCAAATGAGCTCCCGGCACCCCTGGCCACAATGACGTAGAGAGCCAGCACCGGCAGTGAGTACAGGATGGAGAAGGCGGCGAGCTGGCCGTAGGCAACTGCGCCATGCTGTCCGAAGAAACTGAAAATGGATACCGCCGCGGGCTGCTTCGCCTCGGACAGGAGCAGCACAAACGGGACGAAGAAGTTTCCCCATGCCTGGATGAACACAAAAATGAACACCACGCCGAGTCCCTGGCGCATCAGCGGCAGGACGATGGTGCGCAGCGCGGTCATCCTGGACGCGCCGTCCACCCATGCCGCCTCCTCGAGGGACACCGGCACTGCGTCCATGAAGTTCCGGGTCATCCAGATGGCCATCGGCAGGGCGGTGGCGGCCATAAACAGCATGGTGGCCGGCATCGAGTCCAACAATTCCAGCTGGACGAAAAGTCCGTAGACCGGCACCATGATGGCTGTGATGGGAAGGCAGGTCCCCAGGAGCACCGCGTACATAAACGGCGTGTTGAACCGGGACCGGTAGCGGGACACTGGATACGCGGCCAGCACAGCAGCGGCGAGCGTGGCCGTGGCCGTCCCTGCGGAAAGGAGCAGGCTGTTCCACAACGGCTGCAACAGCAGCCCCGGCGTCATCACCGCGGCGAAATTTTCCAGGGTGAGGGCGGATGGAGCTCTTGTCTCGTGGCCTGCCTCCGCGTCGAAGGACGCCAGGACCAGCCACAGCAGGGGCAGCACAAAACAGGCACCGAGGACCAGCAGGGCCACATCTGCGGGACTGACACGGCTGTTCCCGGGCCTGCGCGGGCGGGGGGCCTTTTCGAAGAGGGCAGTTCCGGATGCCCGTACGGGTGCGGTCAACGCTTCCCCTCCCTCAGCAGCCGGATGTACCCCACACCGAACACCGCACCGATGAGAAGCAGCACCGAAGCCACCGCAGTTCCGTACCCGATGTCACCGAATTTGAAGGCCTCCTGGTAGGCAAGGACCGGGAGGGTAGTGCTGGCGTTGGCCGGGCCGCCGGCGGTCATGACCCAGATCAGGGTGAACACGGCAAGCGTCTGCAAGGTGACCAGCATCAGGTTGGTGGCGATGCTGCCCCGGATCATGGGCAAGGTGATGAAAGCCAGCCGCTTCCAGCCGCCGGCGCCGTCCATCTGGGCGGCCTCGGCCACTTCCGTGGGAATGTCGTTCAGGGCCGCCCGGTACACCAGCATGGAAAAGGCCGTTCCCCGCCAGATATTCGCCAGCACCACGGCCGCCATCGGCCACGAATAGAGCCAGTCCGGCTGCCCCATTCCCAGGCCGCCCAGCAACTGGTTCAGGGTGCCGTCCCGGCTGAAGTAGGCGTAGGCGGCGAAGGCCGCCACGATCTCGGGCAGCACCCAGGCAGCCACCACCGCCGTGCCCACAGCTGCGGACACGGCCCGGCGTGCGCGCCGCATCAGCACCGCGAGGGCCAGCCCCAGCAGGTTCTGGCCCAGGACAGCAGAAGCCCCAACGAACAGGACTGTCAGCCACAGCGAGAGGGGAAACACCGGATCCAGCAGCAGCCGCTGGTAGTTCTCCAGCCCCACCCATTCGGGGTTGCGCGCATTCCTGCCCGTCAGCCCGGTATTGGTAAAGGACGCCTGGAAGGCCCAAAACACCGGACCGGCCAGGAACACCAGCAAAAGCAGCAGGGCAGGCAGGACGGGCAGGTAGCGCAGCAGCCCGCGTCCCCCCATTCGGGCCGGCACCGGCTACTTCCGGACGGTCTTGTCGCCGCCCACGATGTCCGCCACGGCGGCGTCGTAGTCTGCGGCCGCCTGGTCGGGCGACTTGGCGCCGGTGATCACACCCTCCGTCGCCTCCTGGACGGCGGCAGAGATCCGGGGGTAGTCGGAAGTGGCCGGGCGGTAGCGGGTGACTGAGACGAGTCCGGAGACGTCCTTCACGAACGGGTTGGCCCCCTGGTAGCCGGAGTCCTCAGCGACGTCGCTTCGAACCGCGATCTGAGAACTGTCCAGCGTGAATTTCAGCGAGTTGTCCCGGTTGAGCGCCGTGCTCAGGAATTTGAAGGCGAGGTCCGGTTCTTTGGTCCCTGCTCCGATGGCCAGCGTCCAGCCCCCGGACATGCTCACCGCACCCGGCTCGCCGCCGTCCTGCGTGGGGAACGGGGCAACCGCCATGTCCTGTGCGTAGCCGGGCCATTCGTAACTGCCGCCGTCCTGCCAGAACGACGGGGCGTAGGAGCCTTCCACGGTGGCGCCCAGCTTTCCGTCCGGGAACCACTCGCCGAACACCTTTTTCCAGACGTTCGCATCGAGGGCTTCGGCAGGCGTCACTGCGAGCCCTTCGTCATAGAGGGTCTTGAGGAAGCCCAGCGAATCCTTGAAACCGGCGGATCCCACCACCCATTTTTTGGACTCCTCGTCGTAGAGGGTGGAGCCGGTGCCGTAGAGCAGTTCGTAGAACCCCTGCATGACGGTGCCCTCGCCGCTGCCTTTCCCGGCGTACATGTTGAACGGGACCACCGAGGGGTCGTCCGCTTTGATCTTCCGCGCCGTATCCAGGATGTCCTGCCAGTTGCGCGGCTGCCACGGAAGGCTGATGCCCGCGGCTTCGAAGACCTTTTTGTTGTACCAGATGGCCCGGGTGTCGGTGCCCAGGGGCACTGCGTACGTGCCGCCGTCGTCCGCACGCCCTGCCGCCTTGGCGCCGTCGTCGAATTTTTCCCAGTCCGCCCAGCCATCAAGGTGGCTGTCCAGCTTCAGGAGGTAGCCGGCGTCAACGTCGGAGCGGACCTTGAACGTGTCCTCGTAGAAGACTTCGGGTGCCGTGGACGGCGATCTCAAGGCAAGGGCCAGCTTGGTGCCGTAATCGTCGTCGTTGCCCTGGATGGGCTGCAGCTCGACGGTGACTCCCTGGTTGGCCGCCTCGAACTCCTTCTTGGCGGCCTGGAACATTGTTTCCAGCGCGGTGAAGGAGTCAGTTTTCTGGTAGACCACCTTCAGGGTCTTGGAGCCGTCATCGGGGGCCGCCGGCGTACACGCGGTGAGGAGGAACAGTGCGGAAGCGATGAGGGACAGGGTCTTCAGGGCCGGGCGACGCATCATGCTCCATTCAATCGAAGGCTGCGGACCCCTTTTGTCAGCGGGCCCCAGCCGCGGCAATACGCAAATGCTAGATGGGAGTCCTGCCCCGGACAAGGGCGGACAGCCCCCTCAGCTCTCCAGGAGCAGTCTTTGGGCCCTCGGCGCGAGTGTATGTTCCAGAACGAGGGAGGCGGCACCGATGGCGCCCACGTCTTCGCCCACCCCGGTGCCCACCACCTCGATGGGATGGATCAGCCGAGTGTCACTGTTGGCGTCCAGCAGGGCCGGTATCTTCTCAAGGTAGCGTTCGGCCAGGCGGCTCCAGAACGGTCCGCCAAACACCACCCGCTCCACATCCAGCGTGTTGGTCACCACGGAGGCTGCCCGTGCCACCAGCACTGCGGACTTGTCGATGATGGCGATGGCCTGTTCATTTCCCGCGTCGGCCAGGTCGCACAGCGCAGAGAAGCTCTGCTGGATTTCGGCGCCACTATTGCCCGAGCGGGAGCCGTCCAGGATGCCGGCAGCCTCGGCCTCGGCCACCAGGACCTGCGGGATGCACGAGGATTTGACGCAGCCCCGCAGGCCGCAGTCGCACGGCGGGCCGTCCGGGTCCACCACGATATGGCCGATCTCCCCGGCGTTGCCGGACGTGCCCCGGACCACCTCGTCATTAAGCACGATTCCACAGCCGATGCCGGTGCCCATGTACATAAAAATGAAGCTGCCCGCTCCGCTGGGGCCGCCGGCCCAGGTTTCAGCCACGGCCGCGCTGGTGACGTCCTTGTCCATGAGGACGGAGTATCCGGTGGCCTGGGACAGGGCGTTGCGCAGTTCCACCCGGTCCCAGCCGGGAAGGAGCGGCGGGTCCACCACTGTGCCGTTGTCCAGGTCGATGGGGCCCGGTGCCGCCACACCGAGGCCTGCAATCCTGTCCCGGTCCACGCCTGAGTCCTCCACGAGCTGGGCGATTTCGGCGGCGATGGTGGAAATAACGGCCGAAGGATCGTTGCCGCCGGGTGTCTTGATGCGGGAGTGCTGCACCACCGCACCCACCAGGTCCAGGACCACGAATGTGGTCACGGCAGGATCCAGGTGGACGCCGACAGCGTACATCCCGCGGGGGTTGAGGCGGAGGATGGTGCGGGGCTTTCCGGGGCCGCTGCCTTCCTTGCCGGCTTCGACAATAAGGTTCTGGTCCAGGAGGCGGCGGGAGATGTTCGAGATGGTCTGCGGCGAGAGTCCCACGATCTGGGCGAGTTCCACCCTGCTCAGTCCGCCCGAGGACCTGCGGATGGCGTCGAGGATCACCGTGAGGTTGAAGTCGCCCATCCGGGGCAGGTTCGTGCCGCGCCTCGGTGAGGATTGGCGGATCTCAGTCACGGCGTCCCCTTCGTCTTCGGCACAAAGTTACTGATGTCTGAATCGTACGTTACGCACCGGCACAGACCCACCGGAACGGCCGACGGCGCGGCACATTGTGTGGGAAAGCGCAGCGGGTTACGGCCCGTGGCGCTCCGCTGCCGCGGCAATGGCTCCGGCAGGGTCGCTGGTACCCCGGCGGGTGCTCAGGGTCACCGTGAATTTAGGGTTCCGGCCCAACACCTGTGTGGGTCCGATGTGGCGCTCAAGTGCGGGAACGTAGGCCAGGTGGCGGTTGTAGACAGTCCAGAGCTCACCGCCCGGGGCGAGTACCCGGCCGGCTGCTTCGATGAGCTTCAGTCCCGCTCCGGCATGGACGCCGGCACCGACATGGAACGGTGGATTCAGGAGGATCAGGTCCGCGCTGGCGTCGGCCAGTGTGGCCATCGCGTCATCCTGCAGGACGTGGACCTGCTCCGCCAGGCCGTTCGCGCTGGCCGTGGCCCGCGCGGATGCCACGGCTGCGGCTGACTGGTCCGTGGCGGTCACGGTTGAGCCCGGGTGCTGCCGGGCATACATCGCGGCAAGGATGCCGGTGCCGCAGCCAAGGTCGATCGCGTGCCGCGCGGGCCGCATGGAAGGCAGGAACGTCAACAGGAACCTGGTGCCGATGTCCAACTTTGGGCCCGCGAAGACCGCGCCGTGGGCAGCGACGTCGAGGTCGATTTCGGCGAGGTGTTCGACGACCGGGAAGCGCTCCGGCTCCCCCGTCCTGCGTGGACCGCTGGCCAGGATGACACGCGATTTCTGCCGAGCCAGCTGCGGTGCGACCGAGCTGAAGTGGCGTTCCAGGACCGCATTCATCCCCAGCGACATGTGCTTCACGCGGCCGCCGGCCAGGAGCACCACGTCCGGCGCAGCGTACCGTGCCACCACCTCGGCGATCTGGTCCAGCTCGGCAAGGGTCTTGGGCAGTTGCAGCAGGACAATGCCGGCCCCCTCAAGCAGTTCCGGGCCCAGGGGCAGCTGGGTGAAGCCCGCTTCCCCATCAGCGAACACCTCGGCAGCGTTCAGGCGCAGTGCCTGCTCCCCGGTGATGAGGTCCTGGTGCACGCTCACGCTTCCGGGATCAAGCACCCCCAGTGCGCCAAGCGTCAGGGCACCGTAGCGGTCGCCGATCACCGCCATGCTGGTTCCCGGCCGCATCCGTTCGGCTGCCGTGCCGAGCAGCAAGCGGTCGGTCGCATCCCAGGCCTGCAGGTTGGGTGCTTCCACGTCCGGCCTGCGGCGGAGCTTCGGAAGGACGTCGTCGAGACTCTTTACTGCCACCGGGTTTCCTGCCGTCTTTCCTGTATGCCATACCCCGCCCGGCTTCCGGACGGTCAGCCCCAATTTACCGTCTCTGCCCGGGGGCGGATCCCCGGCAGCTTCAGGATCGCCGATACTGCGGCGCGTCCGGCCCGGTTGGCACCGATGGTGGACGACGACGGGCCGTAGCCCACCAGATGGACGCGCGGCTCTCCCGCCACCTGGGTCCCGTCCATCGCGATCCCGCCGCCCGGCCCGCGGAGGTGCAGCGGGGCCAGATGTTCAAGTTCCGCCCGGAAGCCGGTTGCCCACAAAATCACATCTGCCGCCAGGTGGCCCCCGTTGGCCAGCCGGACGCCGTCGGGCTCAATGGAAGTGAACACGGGCTGCCGGTTGAGCGCACCCCGCGCGGCAGCCGCCCGAAGGGACGGCGTCCAGATCAGGCCTGTCACTGACACCACGCTTTGCGGCGGCAGGCCTTGGCGCACACGGTCCTCCACCAAGGCGACGGCGTCGTGCCCGGCCTTCGCATCGAACTCAGCGTCCCGCCATACGGGCTCCCGCCGGGTGAACCAGCTGGTGGTGGTGACGAGCGAAATCTCGTCCAGGAGGCCTACGGCTGAGATCCCGCCGCCCACCACGATCACGTGTTTTCCCGCGAATTCTTCGGCAGAAACATAGTCCGCCACATGCAGTTGCCTGCCCCGGAACGTTGACTGCCCGGGATAGATGGGCCAGAAGGGCCGGGTCCAGGTACCGGTGGCGTTGATCACCGCTGCTGCGCTCCAGTCCCCGCGGGACGTGCTGACCAGCAGCCTGCCGGCCGGGTCGTCGTCCTCACGGCTGACGGAGCTGACCTTGACCGGACGCTGGACCTGAAGTCCCAGCTCCTTCTCATAGTCGCGGAAGTAGCGCGTAAGGAATTCCGAGCTTGGTTCCCGGGGGTCGATTGCCGGCTTGGCGATGCCCGGCAGGTCGCTGATGCCGTTGACAGTTGCCATCCGCAGGCTCTTCCACCGGTGCCGCCACGCACCGCCCGGACCCTCCTCGGCGTCGAGCACTTCAAAGTCCAGCCCCCGGCGCTGGAGATGGAACGCGGCGGAAAGCCCGGCCTGGCCCGCGCCAATAACAACAACGTCGGCGCGGGGAGAATTCACCCACCCATGATAGTCGCGCGGGCTGTCCCTCCCTTAGTGTTGGCCCAGGGACACAGGGAGGACGGACATGGCCACCAGAAGAGGAAACGCAGATCGGCTCGCAAGGGCCCTCGCCATTGTGCTGGGGACCGGGGACATCCCCCTCCGGCTCCGCGCGTGGGACGGTTCGGAGGCTGGACCGGAAGGGGCGCCGGTCCTCGAATTCCGGTCCCGCCGGGCGTTGCGGCGCATCCTGTGGTCCCCCGGCCAGCTGGGCCTTAGCCGCGCCTACGTATCCGGTGATATTGATGCTCCCGGGGATATCTTCGCCGCCTTCACGGCGCTGAGTTCGGCGGGCAAGTTTGCCGAGCCCGGGCCGTTCAAACCGCTCACCCCCGGTGAACTGTGGACCCTGTTCGGTACGGCGGTGAGGCTGGGTGCGCTTGGCCCCAACCCTGCTCCCCCGGCCGAAGAGGCACGGGTGGCAAAGAAGGGCCGGGTCCACTCGCGGCGGCGTGATTCAGCCGCCATCTCCCACCACTATGACGTGGGCAACGACTTCTATTCCCTGGTGCTGGGCCCTTCCATGGTGTACTCCTGCGCCGTGTGGCCCGATGCCACGCCGTCCGAGGCTGTGGAAGGGCAGGAGCCCGCCGGTTCGAGCCTAGCCAACGGCTTGGATGCCGCCCAGGAAGCCAAACTGGATCTGGTGTGCCGCAAGCTGGGGCTGACAGCAGGCATGCGGGTGCTGGACGTGGGCTGTGGCTGGGGCAGTTTCGCCCTGCATGCGGCCGGCAAGTACGGCGCCACCGTAGTGGGTGTGACGCTGTCCAATGAGCAGGCCATCCTGGCCCGCAAGCGCGCAGCCGACGCCGGCCTCACAGGAAGCGTGGACATCCGCGTGCAGGATTACCGGGATGTTGATGACGGGCCGTTTGATGCGATCAGTTCCATCGGCATGTCCGAGCATGTGGGCCGGGCGGAGATGCCCCGGTATACGGCGGCATTGTTCAACCTCCTGCGCCCGGGCGGCCGGTTGCTGAACCACGCCATTTCATGGAACGCCGGTCCAACCGACCCGGACCCGGATTCCTTTATCCCCCGCTATGTCTTCCCCGACGGCGAGATGATCAGCCTCGGCGAGATGTCCTTGGCCCTGGAATCTGCGGGGTTCGAGATCCTGGACGTTGAGGCGCTGCGCCGGCACTACGCTCTTACCCTCCGGGCATGGGTCAGCAGGCTGGAGGAACACTGGGACGAGGCGGTGAAGCTGACCAGCCTGGGCCGCGCCCGGGTGTGGCGGCTGTACATGGCCTCCAGTGCCCTGGGTTTTGAAAACGGGCTGACGGGCGTGAACCAGGTCCTGGTCCAGCGGCCGGGCGGAAACCCGCCGCCACTGCGCCGCACCGATTGGATCTAGGAGGCAACCAGCCCGGGATTCAGAAGCCTGTTCGCGGATCCGAACCTTCAAGGCAGGGATCTGCGAACAAGCCGGGGAGGGACTGAGGGACGGGACTTCTTGAGTTAACGAAAAAGGAACCATCCGCAAAGATGATTCCTTTTACCGGTGGAGCTGAGGGGACTCGAACCCCTGACCCCCTGCATGCCATGCAGGTGCGCTACCAGCTG
>NZ_VHIJ01000054.1:31794-66635 GCF_006680095.1 Pseudarthrobacter sp. B4EP4b
GGACTCGAACCCCTGACCCCCTGCATGCCATGCAGGTGCGCTACCAGCTGCGCCACAGCCCCGAATTATTGCTGCTCTACGAGCTTTTCTCCCGGGTTTCCCCGAAGCAACTCAAATATCTTAGAACAGCAATTCCGAAAATTCCAAATCGGGCATATTCCGCGTGGTTCCCGGGTTGCTACTCCGCGTCAGAGGCAGCGGCGGCCTTCGCGGAGGTGTCATCGCCAAGCTGCAGGTCCACCACCGGGCAGTCCTTCCACAGGCGCTCCAGCGCATAGAAGACCCGGTCTTCCTCGTGCTGGACGTGGATGACGATGTCCGAGTAATCGAGCAGGACCCAGCGGCCGCCGGAACGGCCTTCGCGCCGTACTGGACGCAGATCCTGCTTGGCGAGTTCTTCTTCAATGCCGTCAACAATGGCATTGACCTGCCGCTCGCTGGGCGCTGAAGCAATGAGGAAAACGTCGGCCAGGGCAAGGCGTTCGCTCACGTCCAGGGCCACGATGTCCTGGGCAATCTTGTCCGCGGCCGCTTTGGCAGCGGCGCGGGCTGTGATGATGGATGATTCTGATGCAGTCACGGGACTCCTTGTTGATTTAAAAAGCGTGGGTGCCGGCCGGGGCCGGTCAGTGGGACATGCCGCTGATGATCAGGACGATGCCGGAGATGAGTGCCAGGATCCCGAACGCCAGGACGCAGAACTGGAGGATCCGGTTGCGGTTTGCGCGGGCGAGGCCTGCCGTGGCGGCATCGAGGGGATCGAGTCCATGGGCGGACCGGGCCGGGATGCGTGGCAGGTCTTCGAAGGCTTCTTCGACGGCCGTGTTGGCCGCCGCCGGAGGCGCCATGGCCGGCCTTGGGCGGGCGGCCGCCCTGGCAGCGGCTTCGGCACGGGCAATAACCTGCGACCGGCCGGTTCCGTTATCGGAAGGAGTTGGCCGCCCGCCGCCTGCCGGGCGTCGCTTCTTGGTGCCAGCCGCCGGAGGAACCTTGGTGCCGGGGCGGGTGGTGACCGGAACATGGGATGTTGCCGGCGGCTTCATTACCGGCCGGTCCACTCCGGGCACCTGGACGAACTCCAGCGGCGTGACCATTGCCAGGTTGCTTGCAGCAGACGGGGCCGGCCGCTGACCGGCGGCAGGCTGTGCTTTCGGCCCCTGCTGCGGGGACTTCTGCTGACCCGGTACAGGCTTCCGGCCGGGTACAGGCTTCTGGCCGGCTGCACCTTTCTTGCCTGATGCCGGTTCCGGGGCAAGTTCCGGTTCCTGGCCGGACAGGGGCTCTTGGCCCACCGGAACGCCCGCCTGTTCGGCCAGCTTCTGCCGGGCCATGGCGCGCCGGTTGATCACGGCGGCACGTTCCGCCAAGGCAATCTGCTCCGCCAGGATTTCCGGGTCCACTGCTTCCGGATCAAGGGAGGCAATGTGCTCCATCTTGGCGATCTGGTTCTTGGCCTGCTCGGCGAGCAGGGCCCTGGCTGCCAGCGCCTGCTCTACGGTCATCCCCTGGGGAGCCCTGGACGGCTGTGCATTCGCAGCCGGAGTGGTGGCAACCTTGGGGTCTTGGGCGGCATCGGCTGGTGCCTGGCGGGCTGGGCTTCCCGTCCTGTTGGCATCCGGAGCGGCGGGTCCGGCGGGTCCGGCGGGGGCCACGATAGGGGTGGCAGCGGTGAGCGCCTGCTCCTTCAGCTGCTGCAGGCGGAGTTGGCGCCGAGTGGGCGGGCCGCTACCGGCCAGTTGGCCCTCTTTTTCTTCCAGTTCCTTGATAGTCCGCAGTGCGGCCCGGTCACGGGCACGGATCTGGGAGGAACGCTGGGTGTGCGTCTGCTCAGCAGCCTGGGAAGGTACTCCCGGGGCAGGGGCATTTGGCGTGCCGGAATCCGCAGCAGGGGCACCGGACGCTGTGGCACCCGAAGCAGTGGCACCTGCAGCGCTGGCACCGGCAGCACTAGGGGCCGGGCGGCCGGCCGGCGGCCGTTTTGTGGCAGGGGAAACCTGATCCGTGCCTGGGGACACGGATGCCTGTTGTGCATCCCTGGCCTTCCGGAGTTCCCGGCGGCTGCGGATGGGGGGCTGTTCCTGACTCATTGAGAACTCATTCAGTGCTGGCGGGTTCGCTTGCTTCGGAAGTGGCATTCACGTCTGCCGGCGCGTCAAGGTAAAGGCCGTACTTGGCGATGTACTGGACCACCCCGTCCGGAACGAGGTACCACACAGGGTTGTTCGCTGCCACGCGGGAACGGCAATCCGTGGAAGAGATGGCCATGGCGGGCACCTCCAGCAGGCTGACGTCCTTGCGGCCCATGCCGTCCAGGACGTGTCCGGGCCTGGTGACGCCGACAAAATGCGCCAGTGACCACAGCTCGTCGATGTCCTTCCAGGACAGGATCTGCGCGAGGGCGTCTGCCCCAGTGATGAAGAACAGGTCAGCCTCTGGACGCTGGGCCCTGAGGTCGCGCAGGGTGTCGATGGTGTACGTCGGACCGGGCCGGTCAACATCCACTCTGCTGACAGTAAACCGCGGGTTGGAGGCCGTGGCGATCACTGTCATGAGGTAACGGTGTTCCGGTTCACTGACCTGTTTGTGGGACTTTTGCCACGGCTGCCCGGTGGGGACAAAAACCACCTCGTCCAGGTCGAACTCGGCAGCAACTTCACTGGCCGCCACAAGGTGGCCGTGATGGATGGGATCAAATGTCCCGCCCATCACGCCCAACCGCAGCCTGCCGTTGGCACCGTTACGGTGCAGAGCGCGGGAAATGTTAGTGGCCCTGCCCGTGATCGTGCTTGTTCGGGTGCTGGCGGTGCGGGTCCGCGTGCTCCTCCGTCGCGGAGTGGCGGTTGCCCAGGTTGGTGTACGAGAGGGTGATGAACATCATGACCACGAGGATGCCGAAAATGCTGACGCCGAAGACCCACGGCTCAGCCCACAACGGCGCGAGCTCTTCATGTTCTCCGCCCTCGGCGACGGTGGCGGCAATTTGCTGGAACAGCATGTTCTCCCCTAATGCTCAAAGGATTGTGGCAGCGGAAAGCTCCGCCGATTCTGACTTCTGGTCTATGTTACCGCGTAGCTACCCGCGGACCTGGCCCTCGCCCTGCACGATCCACTTGGTGGTGGTGAGCTCGGTCAGGCCCATGGGACCGCGGGCATGCAACTTCTGCGTGGAGATGCCCACCTCGGCACCCAGGCCCAGCTCCCCGCCGTCGGTGAACCGGGTGGAGGCGTTGACGATGACCGCCGCAGAGTCCACCTCGGCGATGAAACGCTCGGCATTGGCCAGGTTGTTGGTGAGGATCGCCTCGGTGTGCCCCGTGGTCCAGGTCCGGATGTGCTGCACGGCCTCATCCAGGCTGTCCACCATGGCAACGGCAAGATCGAGGTCCATGTACTCCGTGGCCCAGTCCTCGTCGGTGGCCGGTTCGGACTCGATTGCAGCGGGTAGGGCGGCACGGATGCGTTCGTCAGCGTGCAGCCGCACGCCTGCTTTGCTCAGGGCTGTGGCGACGGCGGGCAGCACCGTGGAGCCCGAGTGGACCAGGAGGGTCTCCACCGTGTTGCACACGCTGGGACGCTGGGTCTTGGCGTTCAGGAGGATCTCCACTGCCATGTCCTCGCTGGCGGATTCATCAATGAAGATATGCACGTTCCCCTCCCCCGTCTCGATGACCGGGACGGCGGAATTGGTGACAACAGTCTGGATGAGGTCACGGCCGCCACGGGGAATCAGCACGTCCACCCTGCCGCGGGCGCGCATGAGGATGTTGGCTCCGTCGCGCCCGTACTGGTCAACGGTCTGCACGGCATCGGCAGGCAGGCCCACGGATTCCAGGGCCTCACGCAGTACGCGGACCAGGACTTCATTCGTTGCCTGGGCTGCGCTGCCGCCGCGCAGGATCACGGCGTTGCCGCTCTTGAGGGCGAGTCCTGCGATGTCCACTGTGACGTTCGGCCGGGCCTCGTAGATGGCGGCCACCACGCCCATAGGGACGTTGACCTGCCGCAGGCGCAGCCCGTTGGGAAGGGTCTGGCCGCGGACCACGTTGCCTACGGGGTCAGGGAGATTGGCCAGGTTTTCCAAGGCAGCGACCAGCCCGGCGATCCGGGCATCGGTCAGCGTGAGCCGGTCCAGCATGGCTGCGGAGGTGCCGTTGGCCTTGCCTGCCGCGACGTCCTTGCTGTTGGCGGCGAGGATGGCCCCGCTGTTTTCCTGCAGTGCAGCCCCCACCGCAAGAAGGGCGCGGTCCTTCCAAGCACGGTTTGCCGCGGCCATGCGCCGGGCGGCAAGACGGGAACGGTCCGCGATGGCGTGGACCGCTGCTTCAACATCAACACTGCCGGAAACCGGAGCCTCGGCCGGGACCTTTACTGCGGATGAGTCAGCCGGCTGCATGGTGGAAGCGGCAGCGGTGTCTCCGGAGTTTTCAGCAGTGGTGTGGATCAGGGCCTCAGTCATGTTCCAAGTTTAGGCGAGCCAGGGGCTCAGACCAGCACCAGGTCATCTACGTGAACAACTTCACGGTCGTAGCCGCTGCCGAGGGCCTCGCCAAGGTCACGGGTGGAACGGCCCAGCATCTGGGGCAATTCAGCGGACGAGTAATTAACGAGCCCCCGCGCCACCACGGTGCCGTCGGCACTGGCGATCTCGACGGCGTCGCCCGCCTCAAAGTCTCCGTGCACGGCGGAGATGCCGGCCGGCAGCAGTGAGGTGCGGTGATGCCGCACGGCCTTCACCGCGCCGTCGTCCAGGATAAGGCGGCCCTGCACCGACGCCACGTGGGCAAGCCAGAGCAAGCGGACGGGCTTGCGGGCGCCGTTGACGGTGAACCAGGTGCCTACGTCCTCGCCGTTCAGGGCGGCGGCCGCGTTGGGCGTTGAGGTGACCAGTGCATGGATGCCGGAGCCGGCGGCCATGGTGGCTGCCTCCACCTTGGTCTGCATGCCGCCGGTGCCCACGCCGGCTTTGCCGGTTTTGCCGATGGACACACCCTCGAGATCGTGGGGGCCTTCAACGAGGGGGATCCTTTTGGCACCGAGCGACGGCGGTCCGTCATACAGGGAGTCGACGTCGGACAGCAGCACCAGTGCGTCCGCCCGGACCAGGTGCGCCACCAGGGCGGCCAGGCGGTCGTTGTCGCCGAAACGGATTTCATGGGTGGCCACGGTGTCGTTCTCGTTGACCACCGGGACCACGCCGAGGTTAAGCAGGCGGTCCAGGGCGCGGAAGGCGTTGGTGTGCTGGCTGCGGCGCATCAGGTCCTCGGCCGTGAGCAGCACCTGGCTGACGGTCACGCCGTGCGCGCCGAAGGCCTGGGTGTAGCGGGCCATCAGCAGCCCTTGGCCCACGCTGGCCGCAGCCTGCTGGGTGGCGAGGTCGCGCGGGCGCTTGGCAAGGCCCAGCGGAGCCAGGCCGGCGGCGATGGCACCGGAAGAGACCAGGATGATCTCCGTGCCGGTGTTGCGCTTGGCGGCCAATGCATCAGCGAGGGCCGTCAGCGCCTCCTCGGAGATGCCGCCCTTGATGCTGGTCAGGGAGGATGAACCCACCTTGACCACGATCCTGCCCGCGTTCGCGAGCACGCTCCTGTCCACGGACCGGGTGAGCGGATCCGCGGCTGCCGCCCTAGAACTCATCGTCCGCGTCCAGTCCACTCTCCTTGAGGGGCTTGGCAACCCGGCGGCTGCTGACGGACTCGGTCCAGATGCCGGCCTTGCGCTCCGCTTCCAGCTCGGCGCGGGCGGCTGCCTTGGCGTCCTTGCGCTCCTGCTGCTCGTCGCGCTTCTGGCTGCGGGTGGGCCGGTCGCCGATGTCCGCAAAGCGGACGTCCGTGCCGCGCGGCGATGCCAGGAGCTCTGCGCCTGCCATCATGGTGGGCTCCCAGTCGAAGACGACGCCATCGTCCTCGCCGATGACCACCGTGTCGCCCGGCTTGGCGCCCTGCTTGAACAGTTCGGTCTCCACACCGAGCTTGGCGAGGCGGTCCGCAAGGTAGCCGATGGCTTCCTCGTTGGTGAAGTCGGTCTGCTTGACCCAGCGCACGGGCTTCTCACCCATGACGCGGAACAGCGGCTCGAGACCTTTTTCCTCGCGGCGGATCTTGAACCCGGATTCGTTGACAGCGCGCGGCCGAAGCACGGCGGGCTGTACCTTGGGCGGAGCAGCAGCCACAGCATCGCGTGCGGCCTTAACGATGCCGGCCATGGCGAAGCCGAGCTGGCGGAGGCCCTCGTGGCTGGTGGCCGATACCTCAAACACCTGGTAGCCGCGGGATTCGAGTTCGGGGCGCACGAAGTCGGCCATGTCCTTGCCGTCCGGCAGGTCCACCTTGTTCAGTGCCACCAGGCGGGGACGGTGGTTGAGCGGAACAACCTCCCCGTCCTGCCCGGCGTAGCTCATGTCCACGGCGTACTTTTCCAGTTCGGCCTCAATGATGGCCAGGTCGGAGAGGGGGTCGCGGTCCGATTCGAGGGTGCCGCAGTCCAGGACGTGGACGAGTGCCGCGCAGCGCTCCACGTGGCGCAGGAAGTGGTGTCCCAGTCCCCTGCCCTCGCTGGCGCCTTCGATCAGGCCCGGGACGTCGGCAATGGTGAAACGCACTTCACCGGCCTGCACAACACCCAGGTTAGGGACGAGCGTGGTGAAGGGGTAGTCCGCGATCTTGGGCCGGGCGGCGGACATGGCAGCGATCAGGCTGGATTTGCCGGCGGACGGGAAGCCCACCAGCGCGATGTCGGCGATGGACTTCAGCTCGAGGACAACGTCCCTGGAATCACCTTCGATGCCAAGCAGCGCGAATCCGGGCGCCCGGCGCTTCTGCGAGGAGAGGGCAGCGTTGCCCAGGCCGCCGATGCCGCCTGCTGCCGCCACGAACTCGGCGCCTTCGCCCACGAGGTCGGCCAGGACGGTGCCGTCCTTGGACTTGACCACGGTGCCGTCCGGGACGGGGAGGATGAGCGTCTCGCCGTTCTTCCCGCCGCGCCAGTCGCCCATGCCCGGTCCGCCGTTGCTGGCATGCCGGTGCGGTGCGTGGTGGTAGTCGAGGAGTGTGGTGGTCTGGTGGTCCACGCGCAGGATGACGTCGCCGCCGTTGCCGCCGTCACCGCCGTCGGGACCGCCCAGCGGCTTGAACTTCTCACGGTGCACCGAGACACACCCGTTGCCGCCGTTACCGCCGGATACGTGCAGTACTACCCGGTCTACAAAGCTGGCCACGTGGATCTCCTCAGTGCTGTTTCCTGGACGCCGCGGGGCGCCAAGAAGATTGTAATGCGGTTAAAAGAACAGTGGAGCGGACCCTCAGGCCCGCTCCACCGCTTCAGAACTGGTTGTTACTCTGCAGCTGCAGCAGCAACGATGTTGACGACGCGACGACCGCGGCGGGTGCCGAATTCAACGGCGCCCGGGGTCAGGGCGAACAGGGTGTCGTCGCCGCCACGGCCTACGCCGGCGCCCGGGTGGAAGTGGGTGCCGCGCTGGCGGACGATGATCTCGCCGGCGGAAACAACCTGGCCGCCGAAGCGCTTTACGCCGAGGTACTGAGCGTTGGAATCACGACCGTTGCGAGTGGAGCTCGCGCCCTTTTTATGTGCCATTTGAAATGCCTGCCTCTAAATTCTGGGGATCTGCTGAAAAACCTGAACAGTAACGAAGGTTACTGGATACCAGTGATCTTGACCTTGGTCAGTTCCTGGCGGTGACCCTGACGCTTCTTGTAACCGGTCTTGTTCTTGAACTTCTGGATCACAATCTTCGGACCACGGAGGTCGTTCAGGATCTCAGCTGTAACAGTTACCTTGGCCAGGTCAGCAGCGGCAGTGGTGATCTTGTCACCATCAACCAGGAGCAGCGCGGGCAGCTGAATGGTGCTGCCAGCCCCACCGGCGACGCGGTTCAGGGTAACGAAGTCTCCAACGGAAACCTTCTCTTGGCGGCCGCCTGCGCGGACAATCGCGTACACCACTTGGGAACTCACTTCTCTCGACGTTTATAACTAAATTTGCGTGCGGAACCGACTATCAAAAGCCTGGTTTCTCGCTGTGCCTCAACGCCGTGGGGTCGTAACCCAAGTGTTGGCGTAAGCACCGAAGATCTAGATTACGCTAATTTTGTCTTCGGCCGCAAATGAGGCTGGTTCCCGGCGGGTTGCTGTGATAGGCACCACAGTCCAGGTCCGGCGTCCGCACCCTGCCCCACCATAGTACCGGCCCGCACGCCGGCGGTTGTTCAGGCGTGCAGGCGCGGCGCGTCAAAGAAGTCCACTTCCAGCCGGCACGACTGCTTGAACGCCGCAATCATCGCGTCCCTGTCAGCCGCCGAGGCGTTGCGTCCCGCCTCATCCACAATGGCAATGGCCTGGCGGGTGGCGGCGGCGAAGCCCTCATCAGCGTAGGTGCGCAGCCAGGCAGCGTATGGGTGCCCGGCAGGTTCGCCGGCGGCGAGGAACTGGGCGTGCAGGGATGCACCAACCTCTGCGTACAGCCAGAAGCAGGGCAGGACCGCTGCGGCCAGCACTGCATAACTGCCCGACGCCGAAGCCGCGGTCAGGTGGTCAACGTAAGACTTCGTTACCGGGCCAAGTTCCGGCCGGACGGCGCGGGTGCTCAGCCAGGAGCGGTGAAGTTCCGACTCGACCTCCAGGCACTGGCTGGCAGACCCGGCCCAGAAGAGCTGTTCTGCCTCGGTGGGCGCCAAGGCACTCGCCCGGGCCAGCACCCGTGAATAGCCGTTGAGGTAGATGGCGTCCTGCGCAAGGTAGTACGCGAACTCCTGCTCCTGAAGGCTGCCGGAGACCAGGCCGCGGATGAAGTCCAGGGCGTAGATATCCTCCAGGTCCGGCTGGGCCTCACTCCAGAGCCGGGCGGCGAAGCTGCCTTCGGAGGGAATCGGCGGCAGGTGGTGGAAGTGGTGCACCGGGCCGTTGCCGGTTCCCACCTCCAACGTTCCGGAGGCTTCCAGCGCGCCTGCCAGCCACGGCTTGACCTCACGGAGTGACGCTTCCCAGTCCCCCAGCCGCGCTTGGGCAGTAGCCATCGCGGAGGACAGCGAACAGCCGGTCCCGTGGCTGTTCCGGGTTTCCACCCGCTCTCCGGGCAGCACCACAATGTCACTGGACAGCAGGCCCGCGGTGTTGACCAGGGCATCCGGGCACTCGCTGCCGTCCAGGTGGCCGCCCTTGACCAGCACGGTGGCCCCGGTAGCCGCGGAGAGGGCGCGTCCCTGTTCCAGGGCTCCCGCCCAGTCCTCCTGCACCTCGCCGCCCACCAGCATGGCGAGTTCAATGAGGTTGGGGGTGATGAGGTGGGCCAGCGGCAGGAGTCCGCGCAGCGCGGCTTCGGCGGACTCCTGCAGGAGCCGGTCCCCGCTGGTTGCCACCATCACCGGGTCCAGGACCACGACGGCGGGCCGGACCTTGCGCAGCCAGTCCCCCACCGCTTCGATCACCTCGGCACTGCCGAGCATTCCGATCTTGACGGCATCGATGCCGATGTCGTCGCTGACGGCATCCAGCTGCGCAGCCAGGAAATCGGCCGGCGGAACGTGAACGGACCGGACGCCATGGGTGTTCTGGGCCGTAAGGGCCGTGATGGCGGCCATTCCATAGCCGCCGAATGCCGCAATGCTTTTGAGGTCGGCCTGGATGCCGGCTCCCCCGGACGGATCAGAACCGGCAATGGACAGGACCCGTGGCACAGGGCGGCCAGGCGTCGCGTGCGCAGGGAAGAAGGCCGCGGAGACGGATGTTGGGGTGGCAGCGGGTATTGCAAGAGTCGCAGACAAGAGACATCCCTTCGCCGGTGCTAGCCGGACAGGTTCAACGGGTGTGGATCTCAGCCGGCTCTCTGCGCGGCACCCCGTGTCGGTTCCCCAGCCTAGCTTTTTTGGCCGGTGCAGGCCGAAGGTGACACATTGCGACCCGTCTGAACTGTCTTCCTGAACCCTGAACTGTCTTCCTGAACCTTGGAACTGTTCGGCAGAAGGTATGGCAATGCCCGGCCGGCCACTGGTGTGGCTGGCCGGGCATTGCCTGCTGATTGTCAGCGCTGTTTGCTCCCTAGAGCTCCGAGGCCGGGACCCCTACGCCCAGGATGATGGGCGCTTCGGCCGCCTTGGCTGCCGGCTTTTCGGCGCCCGCGCTTCCGGTGCCAGCCGGCTGGGGGGCCTTCGCCTCATGGGAGTGGCCCGTGCCGGCCGGAGCAACGTTCTCGTGCTGCTCCACGGTGGTTTCGTTTGCAGCACCCTGGGCGCGGCTGGCGCTGCGGTGGCGCCGGGGCCGGCGCTGCCGCGTCTGCTCGAGCGTGTGGTCGCTGTAGTCCTTCTCCGGTGCCTCAGCGCGCTGGGGAGCGGGCTGGGACTGCTGCGCCGGCGCCGCCTGTTCAGCCCGCGGGTTCTGCTCGTGCACCTGCTCAGGTTCAGCCTGCTCCTGCCGCGCTTCAGTGTCCGGCTGGGCTTCCGGTTCCGTGGCCGGCTGGCCAAGGTGGGCGAACGCTTCGGCGAGCCGGTCCAGGGTCAGTGCCGGCCGGGGCTGCTGTTCCTCCGCGTGCTCCACAAACGGCAGTACCACCTTCTCGCCGCCGAAGGTCAGCACGGCAGCCGGACGGGTATCGGCGTCGCGCTTTTCAGCAGCCGGTGCGGGAGCGGGCTGCTCCCCGGCCGCCTGCTTGGCTGCCGCCACCTCGTCGTCATGCAGGTGCGCTGCGTGCGCAGCGGCGGCGATGTTGGCCAGTGCCAGCCTGGTGGCTTCTGCCTTGGCGTGCCGTTCAGCGTCCGAGGGGTCGGGGTGCACGGTGTGGATCTGCACGGCAGCAGCAGGCGCTGCTTCGGGCTGCTGGCCGCCGCGGCCCCGGCGCCGCTTCCGGTCGGGGCGGGCACCGGGCTGGTTGTTGTCCGGGCGCAGGCTGTCAGGGCGGTGGCCTTCATTGCGCGCTTCGGGGCGGCTGTCAGCACGCTGGACGTGGTGCTCGGCGGCCACGATGTTGGCGCGGCGGTGCTCCACGGGGTCGTCGTGGGTGACCACGCCGCGGCCTGCGCACGCTTCACACTGCTCGCCGAACACTTCGAGCAGGCCGGTGCCCATCCGCTTGCGCGTCATCTGGACCAGACCCAGCGAGGTGACCTCGGCCACCTGGTGCTTGGTGCGGTCGCGTCCCAGGCATTCCACCAGGCGGCGCAGCACAAGGTCGCGGTTGGATTCGAGGACCATGTCAATGAAGTCGATGACGATGATGCCGCCGATATCGCGCAGCCGGAGCTGGCGGACCACTTCCTCCGCGGCCTCGAGGTTGTTTTTGGTCACCGTCTCTTCGAGGTTTCCGCCGCTGCCGGTGAACTTGCCGGTATTGACGTCCACCACGGTCATGGCTTCGGTGCGGTCGATCACCAGCGAACCGCCGGAGGGCAGGAAGACCTTACGCTCCAGCGCCTTGTGGATCTGCTCGTCGATGCGCCAGGCGGCGAAGATGTCCTGGTCCTTGGTCCACTTCTCCAGGCGGCCCACCAGGTCCGGAGCCACGTACGTGACGTAGGCCTCGATGGTGTCCCAGGCTTCCTCGCCGGAGACGATCAGTTTGGAGAAGTCTTCGTTGAAGACGTCGCGGACCACCTTGATGGTGAGGTCCGGTTCGCCGTAGAGCAGCTCCGGGGCAAGGATCTTGGTGGACTTCGACTGGCTCTCGATGCCCTCCCACTGGGCGCGCAGCCGGTTGATGTCGTGCGTCAGCTCTTCCTCGGATGCGCCCTCCGCAGCGGTGCGCACAATCACGCCGGCGTGCTCGGGAAGGCGGTCCTTCAGGATCCGCTTGAGGCGGTTGCGCTCGACGTCGGGCAGCTTGCGGGAGATGCCGGTCATGGAACCGCCGGGAACGTACACCAGGTAGCGGCCTGGCAGCGAGATCTGGCTGGTCAGGCGGGCGCCCTTGTGGCCCACGGGGTCCTTGGTCACCTGGACCAGGACCGTATCGCCTGACTTCAGGGCGTTTTCGATGCGGCGCTGTTTGCCCTCGAGATTAACGGCTTCCCAGTTGACCTCGCCGGCGTACAGGACCGCGTTGCGGCCGCGTCCGATGTCCACGAAGGCAGCTTCCATGGACGGCAGCACGTTCTGGACCTTGCCCAGGTAGACGTTGCCGATCAGGGAGTCCTGCTGTGTCTTGGACACAAAGTGCTCGGCCAGGACGCCGTCTTCGAGGACGGCGATCTGGATTCTGTCGTCGCGCTGGCGGACGATCATTTGCCGGTCCACGGATTCGCGGCGGGCCAGGAACTCTGCTTCGGTGATGACGGTGCGGCGGCGGCCGGTATCGCGGGACTCGCGGCGGCGCTGCTTCTTCGCCTCCAGACGGGTGGAACCCTTGACACTGGTGACCCGGTTGCTGACCGGCGCTTCGGTGACGGCGCGCGGCGCACGGACGCGGGTGACGGTGTTGGGCGGGTCGTCTTCCCCGCCGCCCGTCAGCTCGAGGTCCTGGTCACCGCGGCGGCGGCGACGACGACGGCGGGAGGTGACTCCGTCCTCCACCTGCCCTGCAGTCTCCTCGTCGGCGTCGTCGGAGGCATCGGCGTCGGCCTCTTCGCTGCCTTCAAGCTCAGCGTCTTCACCCTCGCCCGGGCGGCCGCGGTTGCGGCGCCCTCGGCCCCGGCGCCTGCGGCGGCCGTTTGCATCATCGGTATCGCTGTCGTCAGCTTCGTCCTCGCCTGCTTCCGTGGCGGCGGCAGGTGCCGGCCGCACCACGGTGCTCAGGTCCGGGGCCTGGAACAGCACAGAGGTGGGGGAAGCGGGTTCCAGGAACAGGGAGCCGAAGGGGCTCGCGGGAGCGGCGGGTGCCGGCTCCTTAGCGGCTGTTTCGGCGGAAGCATCTGCCGGCGCCTGCACAGGCGCCTGCGCGGCGGGAGTCTCTTCTGTGGGCTCTTCCGCAGGTGCTTCTTCCACTTCGGGCTTGCCGGTCTCATCGGAGGGGACGGCAACCGTCGGCGTGGCAGCAGTTTCAGCCGGTGCAGGTGCTGCAGCCACCGGTTCTGTAACAGCGGATTCGGTTGCTGCGGCGGGGGCCGCTTCCGCGGCAACCGGTGCAGAGGTCTTACGGGTGGCCACGCGGCGGCGCCGGACCGGCTTTGCTTCGGGCTCAACGTCCACTGCGGTTTCCGGGGCTGCTTCCTCCGCAGATTCCGGACGTGCGGGAGCTCCGGCACCAGCCTCCGCGGCCGGGGCATCGGCCGGGAGCTGGGCGGTCTCAGGGGCTGCTTCCCCGGCAAAGGCAGGAAGCGGCTCAGCGACGTCGTCCTTCTTGCGGGAACGCGAACGCCGGACGGGAGCCTTGGCCTCGGGAGCGGCCGCTTCCCCGGCATCGGGGGCAGGAATCAGGGCTTCATCGGCCTTGGGAGCCGCTTTCCGCCGGGTCCTGGTGGCCTTCTTCGGTGCGGCGTCGGCCTCTGCGGCTACGGCCTCCGTGGCCGGTGCGTCTTCGTTAACGGCTGAAACTTGTTCATTATCCATATGTGGCAACACTCCTGCCCCTGACGTACCGCCACATCCGGCACCCATTGGGGCACATATTGTCAAAACCCGCAGGCGTTGACAGAAGTCAAGTGGATACCCCCAGGTTCGCACCGGCAGTGGGGTGCGGCAGCCCGTGGAGGCCGGCGGGATGTTCTAAAAACCCGTTGTTCTACATGCCACAACCAGGTGCCGTCCAATGGAGTCGCGGGAGCGCGCCGGTGGAACCGATGCCTGCCCTGCTCATCATTGGCGGTCTTGGGAACAAGCCACCGGACCGGAGTCCGAATGTGGTTCGGCTTCCAGCCACGTTCATTCTCTCATACCCGGGGTAAATCGCCGCGGAAGCCGGGCATATGCCGTTGGCCCGCGCCCGGCGTCTGGACGTTCCGTCCAGCCTGCGGCGTTACAATCAGGGCAAAGGAGCACCGGATGAAAAGGACGCCATACCCATGCCCAGCATCTCCCCCGTCAGCGGTTCCCCTGCCCCGGAACGGAGCCTGAACCAGGACAGGGACCCGGCCGCACGGACAGCAGGAGCGGTTCCACCCATGGCCCGGAACCGGCCCTTCGGCTGGCTGCTGGTGATTACGGGGGTCATCGGCTGGCTCGCCTCCGGGACCCTGGTCCTGGAAAAGCTCGAGGTCCTTAAGGACCCGAACCACACCACGGTGTGCGATGTGAATCCGTGGATCTCGTGCGGGCAGGTGATGCAGACGTGGCAGAGCTCGCTGTTCGGCTTCCCCAACATGTTCATCGGGATCGTGGCCTTCGCCGTCGTCATTACGGTGGGCATGGCGCTGCTCGCCGGGGCAACGTTCGCCCGCTGGTACTGGCTGGGGCTCCAGGCAGGTGTCACCCTTGGCTTCGCGTTCGTGGTGTGGCTGTGGTCCCAGGCCCTTTATGACATCCACGTCCTTTGCCCGTTCTGCATGATCGTGTGGGCCGTCATGATTCCATTGTTCGTCTGGACCACGGTCCGCAACATCGCCTCCGGCGTGATTCCGGTGCCCGCGAACGCAGCCCGCATCATCGGCGACTCGGGCTGGATCATCACCGCCCTGCTCTACGTGGCTGTGATTGCCACGATCTTCTTCGCGTTCATCCAGGTGTTCGCGGGGACGTCCGGGTTCTAAGCCGCCGCGCCCAACTGACAGATAAGGCCAATGTTCGCGAAGAACATTGGCCTTATCTGTCATCCCGGCGGGGTCAGCCCTGGAACCAGATCTTGATCTCGCGCTCGGCGGAGTCGGTGGAATCTGAGCCGTGCACCAGGTTCTGCTGGACCTTCAGGCCCCAGTCACGGCCGAAGTCGCCGCGGATGGTGCCCGGGGCGGCGGTGGTGGGGTCCGTGGTGCCGGCCAGGGAACGGAAGCCCTCGATGACGCGGTGGCCTTCGAAGATGGCCGCCACAACAGGGCCGCTGAGCATGAAGTCCACCAGGGGCTCGTAGAAAGGCTTGCCCACGTGCTCCTCGTAGTGCTGTTCGAGCAGGTCGCGGGTGGCGTCCACCTTCTTCAGCTCAGCCAGGGTGTAGCCCTTGGCTTCGATCCGGGCCAGGATGGCGCCCGTAAGGTTGCGGGCGACGCCGTCGGGCTTGATCAGGACGAGGGTGCGCTCAGTAGTCACAACTGCTCCAATGCGTTGGTATGGGTTTCGGGGACAAGTCTACGGGGACTGGCGTTATGTGGACTGGGGCTGCTGGTCCGGCCCGGCGGCCTGGTCCGGATGGGCTGCTTCCCATGCAGCCTGTTCGCGGGCCCGCTGGCCGGCTTCCCGGTCCAGCCGGATGCCCGTGCGGATTCCATACCACCAGGCAAGGGCGAACAGAGCTCCCACCAGGAACATGGCCGGCTCGAAGATGCCGGTGAGGATCAGGACGAGCTGCAGGATCCAGCCCAGTCCAACGCCCCAGGGCTTGGTGAGGAAGGCGCAGGCCACGATCATCACCACGCTCAGGCCGATGCCCACCCCCAGGATCAGCACCGGCGGGAATTCCGCCCGGCGCAGCCCGAACACCGCCAGGGTGGCGAAAAACATCACGAATGCTTCCAGCAGCAGCACGGTGGAGGCGAACATCACCTTGGTGGAGCGCCGCTTCTTGGGCATGCCCGGCCGCCACTCGCGCTGGGCCTTGGTCAGTCTGGCCACGCCTACGCCTCCGTCTTTCCGAGCAGGATCCGGGCTTCGGCCACCAGGGTGATGGAACCGGTCACCAGGACGGCCCCGGAAAGGTCATCGTTGGCTTCGGCGCGTTCCACGGCCCACTCGAGGGCGTCGTCGAGCTTTTCGGCGATGTGGACGTTGTCCTCGCCAAAGCCAAGGTCTATGGCCAGCTCGGCCAGTTCGGCCGCCGGGACGGCCCGCGGCGAGTTCGACTGGGTGAAGCAGTATTCCTCCGCCAGGCCGCCCAGGGATTCCTTGAGCTGGCGGAGTACTTCCTCCGCGTCCTTTTCCCGCAGGACCCCCACCACCGGAACCAGCCGGGTGAACGTGAAGGCCTCCTGCAGGGCTGCGGCGGATGCTTTGATGCCGTCCGGGTTGTGGGCGGCGTCCACCACGATGGTGGGTGCCGTGCGGACCACTTCGAGCCGGCCCGGGGAGGTGGCCGCGGCGAATCCTTCCTGCAGCACGTCGAAGCCGAGTTCCTTCCCGCCGAAGAAGGCTTCCAGGGCTGCCACGGCGACGGCGGCGTTCTGTGCCTGGTGGGCTCCGTGCAGCGGCACGAGCAGGTCCGGGTAGCGGCCCGCGATGCCCTGGATGGTGACCATCTGGCCGCCCACGGCCACGGTCCGGGATTCGACGCCGAACTCCACGCCCTCAAACTTGAACGGTACGCCCACGTCTTTGGCTTTTTCGAGGAGGACCTGCGCCGCGTCCAGGGGCTGGGCGGCGCTGATGAGGTAGCCGCCGGGCTTGATGATCCCGGCCTTTTCGTGGGCAATGTCTTCGGTAGTGTCGCCCAGCAGGTCCGTGTGGTCCAGCGAGATGGGCGTAACCACCGAAACCTGTCCGTCCCCCACGTTGGTGGCGTCCGTGATGCCGCCGAGTCCCACTTCGATGACCGCCACATTGACCGGCTGGTCGGCGAAGATGGCGAAGCCCAGGATGGTGAGGCATTCGAAGTACGTCAGCCGGGGCTGCCCCTCAGCCTCCAGCTCCGAGTCCACAATCTGCAGGTACGGCCGGATCTCGTCCCAGATCCGGACGAAGGTCTCATCCGAAACCGGGTGGCCGTCGATGCTGATCCGTTCGGTGACCTTGGACAGGTGCGGGCTGGTGTACCGCCCGGTGCTCAATCCGTGGGCCCGCAACACCGATTCGATCATGCGGGCCGTGGAGGTCTTCCCGTTGGTCCCGGTCACGTGGATGATCGGGTATGCCTTGTTGGGCTCGCCCAGCACATCCATGGCCCGGAACAGCGGGGCAAGCCGCGGCTCCATCTTGTTTTCCGGCGCCCGGCCCAGCAGTTCGGCGTAGACGCTCTCTACGGAAAATTCGTCAGTCATGGATCAGGCCTCTACTTTTTCGACGGCGACAACCGGTTCGGCGGCGTCCGATGGTTCTGCCGCCAGGTGCACGGTCAGGGTTTCCCCCTTCACCAGGTCCGCGTTGGCCAGCAGGGCGTCGACGACGCTCTGCCGGGCAGTCACGGAGGTCCGGATCCGGTCGCTGACGTTGAGTCCGGCGTCCTTGCGTGCCTGCTGGATCGAGCGGACCATATCCCGGGCCAGGCCTTCGGCCTCCAGCTCCGGGGTCACCTCGGTGTTGAGCACCACAAAGCCGCCGCCGGGGAGGACTGCTACAGCAGAAGACGCAGCCGCGGACCCGCCGTCGTTCTCTGCCACTACGGTTTCCAGCGTGTATTCCTGCGGTTCCAGTTCCAGGCCCCCGGCCGTGACAACGCCGGCATCGGAAACCGACCAGTCGCCGGACTTGGCGCCCTTGATGGCGGCCTGGACGTTCTTGCCCAGCCGCGGACCTGCTGCGCGTGCGTTGACCACGAGCTTCTGCTGGATACCGAACTCCTCCGGCGAGGCCGTGGCAGCGTCCAGCAGGCGGACGCTGCGGAGGTTGAGCTCGTCCGCGACGACGGCGGCGAAGCCAGCCAGCGCATCCGCGCCGGGTGCCACCACGGTCAGTTCCTGCAGCGGGAGGCGTACGCGCAGGTTTGCTGCCTTCCGGAGCGAGGAACCGGTGGAGCAGATCTGCTGGACCTTGTCCATGGCCTGAACCAGGTCCGGGTTGGCCGGGAACAGGTTGGCGTCTGGCCAGTCGGCCAGGTGCACCGAGCGGCCTCCGGTGAGCCCGCGCCAGATTTCCTCGGAGACCAGCGGCAGGAGCGAAGCCGCCACGCGGGTGACCGTTTCCAGCGCGGTGAACAATGCATCGAAGGCGTCCTGGTCCTCGTCGAAGAACCGCTGACGGCTCCGGCGGACGTACCAGTTGGTGAGCATGTCCAGGTAGCTGCGCAGTTCGTCGCAGGCGCCGGAGATGTCGTAGGTGTCCAGCTGCTCCGTCATGTTCCGGACCAGTTCACCGGTGTTGGCCAGCAGGTACTGATCCAGCGTGTCGGCATAGCCGTCGTAGCGCAGCTTGGCGTCATAGCCTGAACCGCCGTTGGCGGCATTGGTGTAAAGCGTGAAGAAGCTGTACACGTTCCACAGCGGCAGGATGACCTGGCGGACGCCGTCGCGGATTCCCTGTTCGGTGACCACCAGGTTGCCGCCGCGGAGGATGGGGCTGGACATCAGGAACCAGCGCATGGCGTCCGAGCCGTCGCGGTCCAGGACCTCTGAGACGTCCGGGTAGTTCCGCAGGCTCTTGGACATCTTCTGCCCGTCCGAGCCCAGCACAATGCCGTGGCTGATGACGTTGCGGAAGGCAGGCCGGTCGAACAGCGCCGTGGAGAGGATGTGCAGCATGTAGAACCAGCCGCGGGTCTGGCCGATGTACTCCACGATGAAGTCGGCCGGGTTGTGGGTATCGAACCATGCTTCGTTCTGGAACGGGTAGTGCACCTGGCCGTAGGGCATGGAGCCGGAGTCGAACCAGACGTCCAGGACGTCCTCCACGCGGCGCATCACGGACTGGCCCTCTTCCGGGGTGCGTGGATCGTCCGGGTTGGGCCTGGTGAGTTCGTCGATAAAGGGGCGGTGCAGGTCCACCTGGCCGTCCTTGTTCAGCGGCAGCCTGCCGAAGTCCGCCTCGATCTCGGCGAGCGAGCCGTACACATCGGTGCGCGGGTATTCGGGGTCGCTGGACTGCCAGACGGGGATGGGGCTGCCCCAGTAGCGGTTGCGGCTGATGGACCAGTCACGGGCGTTTTCCAGCCACTTGCCGAACTGGCCGTCCTTGACGTTGCCCGGGATCCAGTTGATTTCCTGGTTCAGCTCGGACATCCGGTCCTTGAACTTGGTGACCTCCACGTACCACGAGGACACCGCGCGGTAGATCAGCGGGTTGCGGCAGCGCCAGCAATGCGGGTAGCTGTGCTCGTAGCTGGCCTGGCGGACCAGGCGGCCCTGGGCGCGCAGCACCTGGGTGATGGGCTTGTTGGCCTCAAAGACCTGCAGGCCCACGATGTCGTGGAGGTCCCCGTGCTTGAACAGCGGCAGGAATTTCGCGCCCTCGTCCACTGAGAGGATCACCGGGATGCCGGCTTCCTCGCAGACCTTCTGGTCGTCTTCACCGTAGGCGGGAGCCTGGTGGACGATGCCGGTGCCGTCGGTGGTGGTGACGTAGTCAGCCACGAGGATCCGCCAGGCGTTCTCCATGCCGTACTTTTCGTTGTCGGCAAAGTCCTGCCACAGCGGCTGGTAGGCGAGGCCTTCGAGCTCGGCACCGGTGTGCGTGGAGACAACCGCGGCCTGCGCTGACTCGAAGTCCTCGTATCCGAGGTCCTTGGCGTAGCTGGCCAGCAGGTCGGCGGCCAGCAGGAAGCTGCCGTTGACCGGAGCGTCCGCGGAGGCGGCCTTGATGCCGTTGGGGCCGGCAGGCAGTACCGCGTAAGTGATGGAAGGTCCGACGGCGAGCGCGGCGTTTGTCGGCAGGGTCCAGGGGGTGGTGGTCCAGGCGAGGGCCTTGACACCGGCGAGCTGCCGGGACAGTTCCGACTCCCCGGCAAGCAGGGGGAAAGTCACCGTGACGGTCTGGTCCTGGCGGTTCTTGTAGACGTCGTCGTCCATGCGCAGCTCATGGTTGGACAGCGGCGTTTCGTCCTTCCAGCAGTAAGGCAGCACGCGGTAGCCGTTGTAGGTCAATCCCTTTTCGTGCAGCTGCTTGAACGCCCAGAGGACAGACTCCATGTACTCGACGTTGAGGGTCTTGTAGTCGTTGTCGAAGTCCACCCAGCGTGCCTGGCGGGTGACATAGCTGCGCCATTCGTCGGCGTACTTCATCACGGAGGCGCGGCAGGCGTCGTTGAACTTGTCGATGCCCATGGCTTCGATCTGGGTTTTGTCCGTCATGCCCAGCTGCTTCATGGCTTCGAGCTCTGCCGGCAGGCCATGGGTATCCCAGCCGAAGCGGCGCTCCACGCGCTTGCCGCGCTGGGTCTGGTAGCGGCCCACGAGGTCCTTGGCGTACCCGGTGAGCAGGTGGCCATAGTGCGGCAGGCCGTTGGCGAACGGCGGGCCGTCGTAGAAAACGAATTCGTTGCTGCCTGGTTCACCGCCGGGGGCGTCCGCGCTGCGCTGGTCGATGCTGGCCTGGAAGGTGCCGTCCTGGTCCCAGTACTTGAGGATGCGCTCTTCGATTTCCGGGAACTTCACGGAAGCGGACACGCCGGCGTTGCGGCTGGAAGAGGTGCCATCGGCGGAGGCTGAGGCCTTGGGGTAATACGTCATTCTCGACATCCTGGGTTGAGCTTGGCGAACTGCCGGCTTGCGCCTTTCGTTCCGTTCAGGATGCGAGGACGGCTGCCGTGTTGTCCTGCCGGACTCCACGCCCACCGCGGTACCACCTCACTTACCGGCGCGCTTCCGGCTCCCTGGGGAACCATCCTGCTCCGGCCGCTCATTGACTGCTGTGACGGGCTTACCCGTCCGGTTCTACTGACGCCGTCCGCGTGTGTGGCGGTTGGTGCGTTCTTCCGGAAGCTCGCCGGTGATAGCCGGGTCGTAGCCGCTTCCGAGTCTACTATTTCCATGGCCGGGCCACCAATAATGGAGCGTATGCAGAAGAACGGCACCGGATGGCGTGACGGACCGCGTCCGCGCAAGGTGTCCTGGTGGTCGGTGTCCGCCGCCGTCCTGGCAGCGCCCGGTGCCGTCCTGCTGGCACTGCGCCTGGTTCCGTGGGACATCGGGACCCCCTGGATCCAGCTTTTGGCCGTCTTTCCCGCTGCTCTCATCACGACGACGGCCGGGCTGGCCGCCGCCGTCGTCGCACTGCCCGCCAAGCCCCGCCCCGGCCGGACATTGGTGGCCGCACTGGCAGCCGTGGTGCTCGCGGCACAGTTCGGCCTGGTGTTGGACCGTGTCCTGCCTTCAGCCGGGGTAGACCACCTGGAGTCCGCGGCTCCCGCGGGCGGGCAAGCTGCCGGAAACCCGCCTTCCGGCAAGCGGACACTCACGGTGATGGCGGTCAACGTGGGTTCCACCGGCATAGACACAGCAGCCCTGCTGGCCGAGATAAGAAACCGGAACATCGATGTCCTTGCCCTGCCCGAACTGGCTCCTGCCGGTTTGGAGGCCCTGGATGCTGCGGGTCTGGCTGCCGTTTTGCCCGGCCGGGCCCTCGACGTGGACTCTGCCGGTACCGGGAACGCCCTCTTTTCACGCTTTCCGCTGGAGCAGGCTGAACGGGTACCCGGATCGGTGTTCTACCAAAGCCGGGCGGTGGCCATGATCCCCGGGGTAGCGGCGCCGCTTCACCTGACAGCTGTCCATATCGATTCCCCGCGCCCGGGGCATACGCCCATGTGGCGGGCGGAACTGCGGCAGCTCGGCGTGCTCTGGCAGGGCGCGCGAGGGCACTCCATCCTGCTGGGCGACTTCAACGCCACCGGGGACCACCGGGAATTCCGGGACCTCCTCGCCCGGGGGTTGACCGATGCCTCGCAGTCAACCGGCAAGGGGCTGGTGCCCACCTGGCCGGTGAACTCACCGGCACCCGCGTTCGCGGCCCTGGACCATGTGCTGGTCAGCCCGGGAATAGACGTGGCGGGGGTCGACGTCGTCACCCTGCCCGGAACCGACCACGCCGCGGTGGTGGCCCGCCTCGTCCTGCAGTGAGAGGCTCTGCCCGTGCGTCAGCCCTTGCGGATCAGTTTGTGGTTGGCGGCCTGCGCCACCGGCCGGATCACGATCTGGTCCAGGTTCACGTGGTGGGGGGCGCTGACGGCGTACTTGACAACATCCGCCACGTCGGCAGCGGTGAGCGGCTTCTCCACTCCCTGGTACACCTTTTGGGCGGCCTGTTTGTCACCGAGCCGGTTCAGCGCGAACTCCTCCGTGTACACCAGCCCCGGCGCCACTTCGATGACGCGGACGTTGTTCTCCGCTTCCTCCAGCCGCAGCGCCCCGGTCATGGCCTGCTGGGCAGACTTCGCAGCATTGTAGCCGCCTCCGCCTTCGTACGGAGCCAGCGCGGCAGTGGAGGTCAGGTTCAGCACGGTTCCCTCGCCGTGGGCGCGGAGCATGGGCAGGAACGCCCGGATGAGCTTCATGGTGCCCAGCACGTTGACCCGGTACATCCATTCCCAGTCCTCCGTGCTCGCCTGGCCCACAGTGTCGGCGCCCCGCGCGCCGCCGGCGATGTTGACCAGTGTGTCGATACCCCCCGCTTCGGTGATGCGGGCAAGGAGCCGGGACACGTCGTCGTCCGCGGAAATATCCGCAGGAATGCCGACGGCGCCGGTCTCGGCTTCCAGCTCGGCGAGCCGCTCCGCGCGGCGGGCTACAGCGAAGACTGTCCAGCCTTCCGCCGCCAGGGCGCGGACCGTTGCCTCGCCGATTCCGCTGCTCGCACCGGTCACCAAAGCTGCTTTTTTGTGGAAGTCCGAAGTCATGGCACCACCCTAACCTTCCCTGCCCGGAGACCACCCCGGCGTGTTTCCCCGGATGAACGGGCCCTTCCAGTCTGCTGCCGGGCTTGGAGACACGCGCGGCCATGAAACAATTGGCAGATGGCTGAAGACAAACAGGGTACAGACACGCCCAACACCGCCCCCATCAACGTTCCGGACAAGCCGGCCCTCGAGGGCCTCGAAGCTGCCTTGACGCAGCGCTGGCTTGCGGAGGGGACCTACAAGTTCAACCCGGACACCACCCGGGAGCAGGTCTACTCGATCGACACTCCCCCGCCCACCGCCTCCGGATCGCTGCACGTGGGACACATGTTCTCCTACACGCAGACCGATGTGCTGGCCCGCTACCAGCGGATGACCGGCAAAAACGTCTTCTACCCGATGGGCTGGGATGACAACGGCCTGCCCACCGAACGCCGGGTGCAGAACTACTACGGTGTCCGCTGCGACCCGGCCATCCCGTACAACGCGGACTACCGTCCTCCGGCCCAGCCTGCCAAAAACCAGCGGGACTTCGACGTGGTCTCCCGCCGAAACTTCATCGAGCTGTGCGAAGAACTGGCCGTCGAGGACGAGAAGGTCTTCGAAAACCTCTTCCAGACTCTTGGCCTGTCCGTGGACTGGGAACTGACTTACCGCACCATCGACGACAATTCCCGGGCCGTCTCACAGCGGGCATTCCTGGCCAACCTTGCCGCCGGCGACGCCTACATGGCCGAGGCGCCCACCCTCTGGGACGTCACCTTCCGCACCGCCGTGGCCCAGGCCGAGCTTGAGGACCGCGAGGTGCCCGGCGCGTACTACCGCTACCCGTTCTTCACCGAGGACGGCGAGCGGATCTACATCGAGACCACCCGCCCCGAACTGCTGGCCGCCTGCGCGGCCCTGGTGGCAAATCCCGACGACGAACGGTACCAGCCGCTGTTCGGCAAGAAGGTCACGTCCCCGGTGTTCGGCGTCGAGGTGGAAGTGAAGGCCCACCCGCTGGCCAAGGCGGACAAAGGCTCCGGCATCGCGATGGTGTGTACCTTCGGCGACCTGACCGACGTCACCTGGTGGCGCGAACTGCAGCTTCCCACACGGGCCATCGTGGGCAGGGACGGCCGGATTGTCAGCGAGGCGCCGGAGTGGATCACCACCGACATTGGCCGGGAAGCCTTTGCCGCCATCGCCGGCAAGACCGTGTTCAGCGCCAAGGAGGAGGTAGTGAAGCTCCTCACCGCCGCCGAGCTGCTGGACGGCGAGCCGAAGAAGATCATGCACCCCGTGAACTTCTACGAAAAGGGCGACAAGCCACTCGAGGTTGTCACCTCCCGCCAGTGGTACCTCCGCAACGGCGGACGGGACGAGGACCGCCGCGAACGGCTCATCGCGCGCGGGCAGGAAATCGACTTCCACCCCGCCTTCATGCGCTCCCGCTATGAGAACTGGATTTCGGGCCTGAACGGCGACTGGCTGGTATCGCGCCAGCGCTTCTTTGGTGTGCCCATCCCGGTCTGGTACCCGCTGGATGCCGACGGCAACCCGGACTACGACTCCCCCATCGTTCCGTCCGACGAGCAGCTGCCGGTTGACCCGGCAGCGGATGCCGCCCCGGGCTTTGACGAGGCGCAGCGCGATGTTCCCAACGGGTTCACCGGCGACGCCGACATCCTGGACACGTGGGCCACGTCCTCCCTGACGCCGAACATTGTGGGCGGCTGGAAGCGTGACGAGGAACTGTTCGCCAAGGTATTCCCGTTTGACGTCCGCCCGCAGGGCCACGACATCATCCGCACCTGGCTCTTCTCCTCGGTGGTCCGCGCCGATGCCCTGGAGAACAGTGCGCCCTGGAAGCACGCCGCCATCTCGGGCTGGATCCTGGACCCGGACCGCAAGAAGATGTCCAAGTCCAAGGGCAACGTGGTGGTCCCCACCGATGTGCTGGAGGAATACGGCTCCGATGCTGTCCGTTACTGGGCCGCCTCCGCGAAGCTCGGCGCGGATACGGCCTACGAGATTGCCCAGATGAAAATCGGCCGGCGCCTGGCCATCAAGCTGCTGAATGCCTCGAAGTTCGTGCTGAACCTCGGCGCCACCGAAGCATCAGTGCTTTCCGGTGACCTCTCGGTGCTGTCCAACCCCCTGGACCGGGCCGTCCTGGCCCAGCTCGCCGAGGTTGTGGCGCAGTCCACCAAAGCGTTTGAAAACTACGACTACGCCCGCGCACTGCAGATCACCGAAAGCTTCTTCTGGCAGTTCACGGACGACTACGTGGAGCTCATTAAGGACCGGGCGTACGGCGCTGCCGGCGAAGCCGAACAGGCTTCGGTCCTCGCGGCCCTGGCCACCAGCCTGGACACCCTGCTGCGCCTGTTCGCGCCCTTCCTCCCCTTCGCCACCGAAGAGGTCTGGGGATGGTGGCGGAACGGTTCGGTGCACCGCGCCCAGTGGCCTGCCCCGCTGGACGTGCCGGGCGGGGACACCACCATGCTGGCCACCGTGGGCGTTGCGCTCAGCGGCGTCCGCAAGGCCAAGTCCGAGGCCAAGGTCAAGCAGCGCACAGAGGTCCTGTCCGCCACCATCACGGCTTCGGAGGCCCTGAACACGCAACTGAAGGCAGGGCTTGCGGACCTGAAGGCTGCGTCCAACGCCCGCGAGATCACCCTGGTGGTGGGCGACGGCGAACTCACCGTGAGTGATGTGGCCCTGGCTGCCACCGAGGAGCCCGCACAGGCCTGACAGGGTGCGCCCCGTGTTGGGGCGCACCCTGCTGCAGGGCAACCTGTTTCAGGGCAACTTGTTTCAGGGAAACTTGTTTCAGGGCAAAGGGGAAGCCCCATCAGCGTTTTGCCGTTGGTGGGGCTTCGACTTTTCGGCCATCTGGTGACGTCTTTGATGGTCTGGCAAGATCCTAGGAAATTTCAGGTCTTCCTACCTCGTCACTGGTAGCTTGTATCCGGCTTTGCCGATGGCTGCGTCAAATACATATCACTGAATCTTCGGTTCCTGCGTCTCTCTTCTTTCGAAGAGGGTAAGAACCATCATTGTCCTGCCCGTCCGGATGCGCAAGAGCCCCGGCAGAACTACAAACGAGTAGTTCTGCCGGGGCTCTTGCTGCGTCCCTACCGGCCAGCCGGCGGGATCTGGTTCAGCTGAATTCGGGGCGTTCCGTGCGGCTGCGCTTCAGCTCGAAGAAGTGCGGGTAGGCAGCCAGGGCCGTGGTGGCGTCCCACAGCTTGCCTGCCTCTTCACCGCGCGGAATCCGGGTGAGGACGGGGCCGAAGAATGCGGTTCCGTTGAAGGCCACCACGGGTGTGCCAACATCCTGGCCTACCAGCGAGATGCCTTCCTCGTGGCTGGCCCGCAGCTTTTCGTCGAAGGCGTCTGTGGTTGCCGCTTCAGCCAGTGAGGCGGGGAGGCCGCATTCGGCGAGGGCCTTGGTGATGACCAGGGCCCTGTCCTTCTCGCCGCGCTCATGGATCAGGGTGCCCATGGCGTCATAAAGGGCCTTGACCGTTTCCTGGCCGTGCTCCTGCTGGGCCGCGATGATCACGCGGACCATGCCCCAGGCGTTGTCCATGGACTCGCGGTAGGCGGGCTCCAGGTCGCGGCCCTCGTTGAGAACAGCAAGACTCATCACGTGCCACACCGTTTCGATGTCGCGGACGTCCTCCACTTCGCCGATCCAGCGCGAGGTGATCCACGCGAACGGGCACAGCGGGTCAAACCAGAAATCGGCTTTGTTCCGTGCAGTGTCAGTCATGGGTGTTGCTCCTTCAGGTGCAGGCGGCTGCGCAAGGGGCAGCCGCATCTGACGGTGTATAGCGGAAGGTTTTTCAGGCGGTCTTACGCCGCTTCGTGACGTGCGGGATCATGGTGGGTTCCGCGCCCCGGAGGACCACGTCCTCGGTGATCACCACGCTGGCCACATCCTCGCGGCTGGGGAGATCGAACATCACGGGAAGGAGCACTTCCTCCATGATGGCCCGCAGCCCGCGCGCGCCGGTGCCGCGCTCCAGGGCCTGCTCGGCAATCGCATCCAGGGCGGTGTCATCAAACACGAGTTCGACGCCATCGATCTGGAACATCTTCTGGTACTGCTTCACCAGGGCGTTCTTGGGCGTGGAAAGGATCTGGATGAGGGCGTCCCGGTCCAGGTTGGACACCGTGGTGATCACGGGGAGGCGGCCGATGAATTCCGGGATCAGACCGAATTTCAGCAGGTCCTCCGGCATCACTTCGCCATAGGAATCAATCTTTTTGCTGGCCTCGTTCAGGGGTGCACCGAAGCCAATCCCCTTCCGGCCGGAGCGGGAACCAATGATCTCCTCGAGTCCGGCGAACGCACCGGCCACGATGAAAAGGACATTGGTGGTGTCGATCTGGATGAATTCCTGGTGCGGGTGCTTCCGGCCGCCCTGCGGAGGAACGGAGGCAACAGTGCCTTCCAGGATTTTCAGGAGCGCCTGCTGGACGCCTTCGCCTGAGACATCGCGGGTGATGGAGGGGTTTTCGCTCTTGCGGGAAATCTTGTCGATCTCGTCGATGTAGATGATGCCCTGCTCGGCTTTTTTGACGTCATAGTCCGCGGCCTGGATGAGCTTAAGGAGGATGTTCTCCACATCCTCACCCACGTAGCCGGCCTCGGTCAGAGCGGTTGCGTCGGCCACCGCGAACGGAACGTTCAAGCGGCGCGCCAGCGTCTGGGCCAGGTAGGTCTTTCCGCAGCCCGTGGGACCGATCAGGAGGATGTTGGACTTGGCGATCTCGACGTCGTCGTGGTGGCCGCCGTCGGCGAGGCTGCCCGACTTGGGGGCGTGGCCTGCCTGGATCCTCTTGTAATGGTTGTAGACCGCGACGGCGAGGGAGCGCTTGGCAGGCTCCTGTCCGATGACGTATTCCTGCAGGAAGTCGAAGATTTCCCGCGGCTTGGGCAGTTCGAAGCTGCCAAGATCGGCGACTTCGGCAAGTTCCTCTTCGATGATTTCGTTGCAAAGCTCAATGCACTCATCACAGATGTAGACACCGGGCCCGGCAATGAGCTTGCGCACCTGCTTCTGGCTCTTTCCGCAGAAAGAGCACTTCAGCAGATCCGTGCTCTCGCCAATCCGAGCCATATGTGAACCCCTTAGTATCTTGCTGCCAGGCAGCCTTGCACCGTTGCTGGAATCTCCACCAGCCTGCGTGGGCCGGTTGTGACAACATCCACTCTAGGTCACATTCGCTTCCGAGGGTGGAAGGAAAAGGCCGGTGGAGCCAAATGATTGGCGCCACCGGCGCTTTACTTTACCGCTACCTGGTAATTGCCTGCGGTTTGATCTTGCGGGAATCCAGGACCTGGTCGATCAGGCCGTACACCTGGGCTTCTTCCGCGGTCAGGATCTTGTCGCGCTCGATATCGTTGTTGACCTGCTCGGACGTCCGTCCCGAGTGGTGCGCCAGGGTGTCCTCAAGCCAGGACCGCATGCGCATAACCTCGGCCGCCTGGATCTCCAGGTCGGAGGCCTGGCCGCCCTGGCCTCCGGAGAGCGCGGGCTGGTGGATCAGGACGCGTGCGTTCGGCAGCGCCAGGCGCTTGCCGGGCGTTCCGGCCGCCAGAAGGACAGCGGCAGCGCTGGCTGCCTGCCCGAGGCAGACAGTCTGGATCTCAGGGCGGATGTACTGCATGGTGTCGTAAATCGCCGTCATGGCGGTGAAGGAACCACCCGGCGAGTTGATGTACAGGGTGATGTCGCGGTCCGGGTCCGTGGATTCGAGCACCAGCAACTGCGCCATGATGTCGTCCGCGGAAGCGTCGTCCACCTGGACGCCGAGGAAGATGATGCGGTCCTCGAAGAGCTTGGTGTACGGGTCCTGGCGCTTGAAGCCGTAGGGCGTGCGCTCCTCGAACTGGGGCAGGACGTAGCGGCTGGACGGAAGATTACCGGCAGACCACCCGAAGTTGTAGTTCATTTTTATTGCTCCTGATCTGAGTGTTCTTGTGCCGGTTAGTTCGCGGAGGGGGTCTCGCCCGTGGCGCCGTTGCTGTTCGATGTACCGCCGCCGCCGGCAACCGAGCCTGCGTGGGCGGCGATCTTGTCGAAGAACCCGTATTCCAGGGCTTCGGTGGCCGTGAACCACTTGTCGCGGTCGTTGTCCTTGAGGATGGTGTCCACGGTCTGGCCGGTCTGCTCAGCGGTCAGTTCCGCCATCACCTTCTTCATGTGCAGGATCAGCTCAGCCTGGATCTTGATGTCCGAGGCGGTGCCGCCAATGCCGCCGGAGGGCTGGTGCATCAGGACGCGGGCGTTCGGGGTGGCGTAGCGTTTGCCCTTGGTGCCCGAGGAGAGCAGGAACTGGCCCATCGAGGCGGCGAGGCCGGTGGCGACGGTGACGACGTCGTTCGGGATGAACTGCATGGTGTCGTAGATGGCCATGCCTGCGGTGACCGAGCCGCCCGGGGAGTTGATGTAAAGGTAGATGTCCTTTTCCGGGTTCTCGGCGGACAGGAGCAGCAACTGCGAGCAGATGGCGTTGGCGTTCTCGTCACGCACCTCTGAGCCCAGCCAGATGATCCGCTCCTTGAGGAGGCGGTTGTAGATGTAGTTGTCCTGGGCTGCAGGATCGACAGTCGCCATCCGGGGGGCCTCTGCGTGCTGTGACATGTGTACTTACCTCTCACTGGTGACGGTGACATCACTGAAAATCTCTACTTGGACACTAACCGGTTTCACTGACGTTTTGTTCGCGCGCCGTGGGCTGTTCGCTGACGGCGCACGATCGGCCGGCCCCCGGAGAGACCTCCAGAGGGGGATGCAGTTGGGCCTGCGGCCGGACATGCGGTTGGGCATGCCGATGCAAAGCAAACGGCCCCCGGATCCTGGGATCCGGGGGCCGTTCAATTCTGGATTACCGCGTGGTTAGGCCTTGGCCTCTGCCTTGTCTTCCTCGCCGGCAGCCTCGGGTGCTTCTTCAGCTGCTGCTTCTTCGGCCTCGACGGCGGGAGCTTCTTCTGCCTCCACGGCGGGAGCTTCCTCTTCGCCCCCGGGACGGACGAAGTCGCTGAGGTCAACGGTGTTGCCCTCCGTGTCGGTCACCGTGGCCTGGCCCAGGACAACAGCCAGGGCCTTGCGGCGACGTACCTCGGACACCATCATGGGAACCTGTCCGCTCTGATCGATGATCTGGGCGAACTGGTTGGGGTCCATGCCGTACTGGCTGGCCGTGCTGACGATGTAGTCGATCAGCTCGTTCTGGCTGACGTTGACTTCTTCCTTTTCGGCGATGGCGTCAAGGATGATCTCGTTCTGGAAAGCGCGGGCCGTGTTGGCGCGCACCTCTTCACGGTGCTCCTCGGTGTCGTGCTCGCCTTCGCCGTGGCCGTTGCCCTCTTTGAAGTGGGCTTCGAGCTGCTCTTCGACGACGGAGTCCGGAACCGGAACCTCCACCAGTTCAACGAGCTTGTCCAGGACCTTGTCGCGGGCCTCGACGCCCTGCTCAACAACCTTGGAATCGGCGGCCTGCTTGGCGAGGTCCTCGCGGAGCTCGGCAAGGGTGTCGAATTCGGAGGCGAGCTGGGCGAAGTCGTCGTCCGCCTCGGGAAGTTCGCGCTCCTTGACGGCCTTCACGACCACCTTGACCTGCGCTGCTTCACCGGCGTGGTCGCCACCCACCAGGGTGGTGTTGAAGATGGCGTCTTCGTCGGCGCTCAGGCCGGTGACGGCTTCGTCGAGGCCTTCGAGCATGGTGCCTGCGCCAACCTGGTAGGACAGGCCGGCTGCGGAGTCAACCTCTTCGCCGTCGATGCTGGCGGTGATGTCGATGGTGAGGAAGTCACCATCGACGGCGGGACGGTCAACGGGCTTCAGCGTGCCGAAGCGGCCGCGCAGTTCGTCCAGGGCCTTGTCCACGTCCTCGTCGGAGGACTGGGCTGCGGCGACCTCGACCTGGATGCCGGCGTAGTCCGGGAGTTCGATCTCGGGGCGGACGTCAACCTCGGCGGCGAACTTCAGGCCGCCGTCGGTGGCGGAGGGGTCCGGAACCTCGGTGATCTCAACCTCGGGACGGCTCAGGGGGCGGATGCCGGACTCCTGGACGGCAGCCTGGTACCAGCCGTTGAGGCCTTCGTTGATGGCCGTCTCCAGGACGTAGCCGCGGCCGACGCGCTGGTCGATGAGCTTTGCGGGGACCTTGCCCTTACGGAAGCCAGGGACCTGGATCTGCGAAGCAACGGTCTTGTAGGCCGAGTCGATGCTGGGCTTCAATTCCTCAAAGGGGACCTCAACATTGAGCTTGACCCGCGTGGGGGTGAGGTTCTCGACAGCGCTCTTCACGGTCTAAGTACTCCTGGGATTGTGGGATGGGTTTCTGCAAACGCAATGTTTTGTCCAGGCCGAGAGGTCCGGGCCGCAGAGTCGGGGTGACAGGATTTGAACCTGCGACTTCCTGCTCCCAAAGCAGGCGCTCTAGCCAAGCTGAGCTACACCCCGTAAGTGCACAGGCAAGTCTACGGTGATACGCGCCGTCTTTGCACATTTGACACGTAGCCCATGGATTAGGTTTAGTTATATCCGGCTTGAACAGCCAGCCCGAAGTTCCCATCAGTGGAGGCCTGCAGTACTAGGCTTACAGATGGATCTTCCTTCGGGGACGTAGCTTAATGGTAAAGCCTCAGTCTTCCAAACTGATTACGCGGGTTCGATTCCCGTCGTCCCCTCCAAAGCAGAAGGCCCCTCTCCGGAGGGGCCTTTCGCATTAATCCACAGCACGCGCCATCACCTCCTGCACTAAAACCGGGAACGCGCCATCACCTTCGGCTGGAAACCCGGGAACGCGCCATCACCTCCGGCTGGAAACCCGGGAACGCGCCATCACCTCCGGCTGGAAACCCGGGAACGCGCCATCACCTCCGGCTGGAAACCCGGGAACGCGCCACCAGTTGGCGCCTCCCGGATAAATCGAGCACACTGCCGGCGGCAGCATCGCCTTCGAACCCTGCCATGAGCTGAGGGAGCGATGCGACGCAAGGCGCAAGGCGTGATGGGGCGCTTCGGGGAAAGCTGCAGGACGTGATGGCGTGTCCCAGGAAAACCGGCAAATGCTGATGGCGCGTTCCAGTCTTCCCCGGAACCGGTGGCGTTGTGGGTCAGCCCTACTGCTGGCACTTCGGGCACCAGTAGAGTTTGCGGCCCACCAGTTCGGCCATCAGTACCGTTGTCCGGCAGACACGGCAGGGCAGCCCGTGGCGTTTGTAGACAAAATGGGCGTCTTCGCGGGCAGGGTAGGAATCGGTCCTGACGACGGCGGCACTCACCGAAGCCGGGGTGGCGACCGGGGTGCGCGCGGCGGCTTTCCCGTTGCCGCCTGTTCCGTTGTCCGTCCAGTACCGCGGCGTGGTGGTGATGATCCGGCCGTCGGCTACTCCGTCGTTCATCAAGGAGACGACGTCGCGCCACAGCTTGCGTGCCTCGGCGTCCGGCACGTCCGTGCCAGGCAGCCAGGGGTCCAGCCGCCGCCGGAACAAAACTTCGGCGCGGTACACATTTCCCACCCCGGCGATGATTTTCTGGTCCATGAGCAGGGCGGCCAGCGGTGCTGTACGGCTCTGCAGGTTGGTGGTAAACCGGCCGGCGTCTCCCCGCCGGTTCCGCAGCGGGTCCGGGCCCAGCCGGGCAAGCACGGCTTCTGCCTCCGCGGCGGTGATGGTTTCGCAGGTGGTTGCCCCGCGCAGGTCCGCCCACCCGTTGGTGCCCACGAGCCGGACCCGCACCGCTCCCACGGGCTCCGGGGGGCCCGCGTAAGGGCGCCCGCCATCGCCGTCGTCGAAGCTCTCCTGCTCCCCCACCCGGCGTGGCGCGCCAATGCTGGAGGACCCCGCGAAGGTGCTGTCTCCGCCGAAGCTCCATGCTCCGTAGAGGCCCAGGTGGACGTGCAGCACCAAAGAGTGGTCAAAGTGCAGGAACAGGTGCTTCCCGTGGGCATCCGCGGCAACCAGGACACGCCCGTCCAGGAGCGCCGCTCCCCCGCTAAACCTGCCCTGCGGGCTGGAGACGGCCAGCCGCTGGCCGCCGAAGACGTCCGAGAACTGCCGCGCCAGGCGCCGGAGTGTATGGCCTTCCGGCACTACTCGATGACCTCGCCGGTGGTTTCGTAGGCGGCGATCTTGCCGATGCGGCGCACGTGCCGCTCGTCATTGCTGAACGGCTCGGCCAGGAATGCCTCGATCAGCTCAGTGGCTTCCTCTACCGTGTGCTGGCGGCCGCCCACGGCCACTACATTGGCGTCGTTGTGCTCACGGGCCAGGGTGGCGGTGGAATGGTTCCAGGCCAGGGCCGCCCGTACACCTTTTACTTTGTTGGCGGCAATCTGTTCACCGTTGCCGGATCCGCCGAGCACGATGCCCAGGGCGTGGACGCCGGCCTGCTGGTCCGCGACCACGGCCAGGGCGGCGTTAATGCAAAACGACGGGTAGTCATCCTGGGCGTCGTAGACCTTGGGGCCGTGGTCCACCACGTCATATCCCTTGGCAGTCAGGTGGGTGACGAGGTGGGCGCTGAGTTCCATGCCTGCATGGTCGGTGGCGATGTGGACCCGCGGGAAGGCAGGGGAAGAAGTCACGAGCAGAATCCGTTCGGTGGGCGCTGGCGGCCGGCACGGACGGTGCAGGCCGGGGTCAGGACAACACGGACAAGGATACTAGGACTCAGCCTGCCCTGCCGCGGGGTTCCCGCCGCCCCGTGCCCTCGCCGCCACCCGGGTCAAAACCTCCGCGAGCCGCGCTGCCGAGTCGTGGCTCCCGCCGCTGACCGCCAGCCGCTGCCCGTCGGTCTTCTTAACCACGACGGCGGGGCCGCTGCTGACGAGCATCGCGGCGGTTCCGCTGTGGTGCCGGTAGCCCCACCCGCCAAAGTCCGCGGCGCGGATGTCGGCCGCGCTGGCTGCGGAAATCGCCCCGGCGGGCACGTCCATCACCGGCACCACGCCGGCCAGCAGCACCCGAAGGCCTCGCCGGTCCGCTTTGATGCGGGCAAACAGGAACGCAGCACCAATAACTGCCAGGACCACAAGCAGGGCTCCGAGCCAGGGCACGGCGATGGCAATCAGCATGGCAGGAAACACCGAGGCAATGCCGATCATCACAAAGACCGAGCTGCGGGCATGGACCCAGAGCCTGATGCTGTCCCGTGACAGGTCCGGATCCAGTTCCCTGGCAATGGCCAGCTGCAGGGCGCGATCGTCATCGGGCGACCATTGCTGGTCCGCCTTATAGACCATGGCGATCGTCACGCCCAAAGACACGGCCGCCCCGCTTCCCAGCGCGAGCACCGTCATGTCCACCCGGGATTCCCGGGCGTCCGCCAGTCCGGCCTGGCCAATCAGCCCTGCCGCAAGGGCGCTGGTGACGAAAAGCGTCAGGAACAATCCTGCTCCCATCATGATCCGCCGCATCAGCACCGGCCTGCGGACCGGCAGCGCCTGCGACAGGACCAGCCAGCCCGCAACCACGATCATCAGCGCGCCTACCGTCACATAGGCGGCAAAGGGCGCGAAGGAGGCGCCGCCGTCGGCCGTCCACCGGACGGCGAGCGGCTCCGGAAGGTCCGCCCGAATCAGGAAGGCGGTCACCACGAAGGCCACCGCAACCATCACCGGGAACCCTGCGACGAAACGCAAGGCTCTGGTGTCCACCGACTCCATGAACTTGCCCATGATTTAACGCTACTCCCGCTGCCGGCAACTGGCCTCCCACCTGACTCCTACCCACTGTGAGCCGCGCTACTTGCAGCCGCGAAGGAATGCAAGAATGAACAAACGCCCCGCTGGGCACCGCCAGCGGGCAGTCGCCATCCTTCGAAAGGCCCCACTTTGCCTGGTTTGAACCTGACGCGCGCTGAAGCCAGCGGGCGTGCCGAACTGATCTCTGTCGAGTCCTACGACGTCAGCCTGGACCTGACCCGGGGCGGGAAGGTCTTCGGCAGCACCACCACGGTGAAATTCAGCGCCAGGCCCGGGTCCGCCACCTTCATTGACGCGGTTACCTCGGCCGTGCACAGCGTCACCCTGAACGGCCGCAGCCTTGACCCGGCCGCGGTGTCCGACGGCGTGCGGATCCAGTTGCCGGAGCTCGCGGAACACAACGAGCTCACCGTTGTAGCGGACGCACCGTACATGAACACCGGCGAGGGCCTGCACCGTTTTGTGGACCCGGTGGACAACGAGGTCTACCTGTACACGCAGTTCGAAGTTCCCGATTCACGGCGGATGTTCGCCGTGTTCGAGCAGCCTGACCTGAAGGCCACCTTCACTTTTACCGTCACTGCCCCCTCGCACTGGGACGTCATTTCCAACTCCCCCACCCC
>NZ_VHIJ01000055.1:0-72565 GCF_006680095.1 Pseudarthrobacter sp. B4EP4b
GCATAAAGCAACGTGGGCCCACGCCCGCAGGGTTCCTTGGCCGAGCTTGCGAGGCTAGGGGGCGGGCGGGGAGGGTCACATCTCGCCCAATTCACCACCGAAATTGGGCCGGAAGTGACCCCGCGTTGTGGTTTAAGAGTTGTGCTTTAGGGTAGGTCGGTGAGCTCCGCACCCATCTTTACCCCGCCCTGCGGTCCCGTTACCGGCTGGCACGACGGGGACGTCCTCAGGGCCACCGGCATCCCCTACGCCCGGGCCGCGCGTTTCCAGCCGCCCGTTCCTGTGCCGGACTGGACCGAGCCGTATGCGGCCACCTCCCCCGCTCCAGCCTGCCCGCAGGGGCCGGTTCCGTTCCTCGACGACGTCCTGGGCACCCGCTACGGGGAACTTCCGGGCAGCGAGGACTGCCAGAACCTCTCCATCACCATGCCTGCGGATCTGGCCCCGGGCGAGCGGCTGCCTGTGATGGTGTGGATCCACGGCGGTTCCTACACCACCGGTTCGGGGGACCTGGCCATCTTTGACCCCGCAGTTCTGGTGGCCGAAAACCGCGTGGTGGTGGTTTCGGTGACCTACCGGCTGGGGCTGTTCGGGTTCCTGGCCACGCGGTCGGGCCGTCCGGGCAACCTCGGACTGCTGGACCAGCTGGAGGCCTTCCGCTGGGTGCAGCGGAACATTGCCGCATTCGGCGGCGATCCGGGCCGGGTGACGGCGTTCGGGCAGTCCGCCGGTGGCGACGCCATCGCGCACCTCATGGCCACCCCGGAGGCGCCGCAGCTGTTCCAGCGCGCCATCATCCAAAGCGCCCCGCTGGGCATCTCCCGGGGCAGGGCAAAGATGAACCATGCGATGGGCATCGCCGCCGAAGCAGTTGATGGCGCCACCCCGGCCATGGACGTGGTGGAGCGGGAGGACCACGTGGCGCAGGTGGCCCGGAAGTTCGGAATGCTGGCGGCCATGCCTTTCGGGACGCAGTACGGGCACGCACCCCTGCCGGAGGAACCGGATATCGAGGCCGCGTGGAACCGTTCCGCACCCGGGATAGAGGTGCTGATCGGGCACACGTCCGAGGAAGCGAGGCTGTTCCTGCCGCGCAGCCCGTACCTGAGCCGGCTGGCCCGCGTTCCCGTTGCCGGAACCGCCGCCGTCCGTGCCATTGACTGGGCGGTCACCGAGACCGTCTACGGCAGGGCCGCCCGGAAATTCGCCCGACGCCATGCCAAGGCAGGCGGAAAAGCCCACCGCTACGTGCTGCACTGGCATGCGCCCGGCAACATTTTCGGTGCGGCCCACACCATCGACCTTCCCCTTCTCTTCGGCAACCGGAACACCTGGGACGGCGTGGGCTTGATTGCCGGCGCGGCCTGGGAGGACGTGCACGACGTCGGGCGGCAAGTGCGGAGCCTCTGGGCGGCTTTCGCACGGGGAGACTCTCTCGGCGAAAAGGGCGGGGTCCCGGGCGCGCTGACGTACCAGGCGGCCTGACTAAGGACTTCGTGTCAGGCGGCAACCAAGTTGCGGATGGCTTCCACCAGGATGTCCTGGCGCTGGAAGTAGGCGTTGTGTCCGGCGTCCTCGACCACCAGGAGGCTGGCACCCGGAACGGTGGCGGCCACGTGCTCCGCACCGCGGCGGATGCGCGGCCTTTCCTGGTCCCCGATCAGCACCAGCAGCGGGCTGGTGATGGATTCCAGTCCTTGCTGGAACCAGTCCACATCCGCCGGATCGGCGCTGAGGAACTCGCCCTGGCTTTGTTCGAGGCTGCGCGGGTAGCGGGCGGCTTCGATGGCGGCAGCTGTGGAGCGGACGCGGATATAGCGGGCATAGTCCTTGGGGTTCTCGGCGATCCACCGCTCCGTGAAGGAATTCCCCACCCCCAGCCAGATCCGCTCGTCCGCATCAAGCGAGCTGAACACCTCGAATTTCTCTGCCTGGCCGGGCTGCCCGGGCGGCGGCACCACCAGCGGCCACCCCATCCCGCAGACCACCAGTGCTGAAGCGCCGCCGGGGTTCCGGACCGCCCAGCGGAGGGCCGTCATGCCGCCCATGGATTGGCCCACAATTACAGGTTTCTCAAGGCCGGGTGAAGCGATGAACTGGTCCAGCTCTGCGGCCCGGTCCACCAGTGGTCCCTGACGGGGCGAGTTCGAAGACCAGCCGTGATCGTAGGTGTCGTAGGTCAACACCCGGAAATCCTGCTCGAGTTCGGCCGTGATCGGCTCCCAGCAGGCTGCCGCGGAGGCATGGCCGTGCAGCAGCACAATTGGCTGGCCCCGGCCGGAGTCCGTGTAGTGGATGTCGTTGCCGAGCACGTCGAGCCAGGGCATAGGGGTTGCTCCTTTCGGGGATTGTTGGCGGGCGGCCCACCATGCACCAGAGTTCCAGATCAAAGGGTCCGGAGTCACCAGGTGTCCAGAATGGGCCAAGCCGTCCAGAACCGGGCCAGGCCGTCAAAAATGCAGCCGGAGGTAGAGTCTGGTTCCGTGAGAACGCTCGGAGTGGACCTTGCCGCGGCCACCAAAAAGACGGCGGTGGCGGTCATCGAATGGGGCCAGGGCTCCGCGCGGCTGGTGCAGCTCGCGCTCGATGTGGCTGACCAGGAGATCGTGGAGCTGTTCGGAGCCACAGACATGACGGGCATTGATTGCCCCGTCGGCTGGCCGCAGGCGCTGATCCCGTTCCTTACCGGGCATCTGGAGTTCGACGGCGGCCCCGTCCTGGCATACGACGGCATTGAGGGCCGGCGCCTCCTCGCTTACCGGGACACGGACCGCTTCGTCACCGCCAGGACCGGCCTGATCCCGCTCAGTGTCTCGGCGGACAGGCTTGCCCACCCGGCCATGCGATGCGCAGTCATCCAGGCAAAGATTGCAGCCCTGCACGGCCCACAGCCAAGGGACGGCTCCGGCAAGCTGGCCGAGGTCTATCCTGCTGCCTCGCTCAAGCTCTGGGGCCTGGCAGCCCGCGGCTACAAAGGACGCGGCACCACGGAGGCCGAACGCCTCTCAGTGCTGCTCGAAAGCCTGCGCGGGCACGCACCCTGGCTGGACTTAGCCGGGCACGAGGAACGGCTGGCCGGCTCGGACGACCTGTTTGACGCCGTCGTCGCTTCCCTTACCGCCCGGGCGGCCGCCGTCGGACTCACCGCGCAGCCTGATGACGTGCACGCCGCAGCCGCCCGCAAGGAAGGGTGGATCCACCTGCCCACAAGCGGCCTCAACGGACTGGTGGGCCTGGGCGGCTAAGAGGCGGCGGGGGTCAGCCGAGTTTCCAGTTCCGGATCTCTTCCGGGTCCTCACCGTGGGTGCGGGTGTGCTCGCGGGCTCTGATCCGGCGATCCTGGAGCTCCTGTCGCAGCATCGAGTGCTTCTCCGCCAGGCCAGGCACGCGGTCGATGGCGTCGATGGCCAGCTGGAACCGGTCGATGCCGTTCAGCATGGCCATGTCGAAGGGTGTGGTGGTGGTCCCTTCTTCCTTATAGCCGCGCACGTGCAGGCCCTCCTGGTTGGAGCGGCGGTAGGCCAGCCGGTGGATCAGCGACGGATAGCCGTGGTACGCGAAGATGACGGGCTTGTCCGCGGTGAAGATCCCGTCAAAGTCCCGCGCCGGCAGCCCGTGCGGGTGTTCGCTCTCGTCCTGCAGGCGCATCAGGTCAACAACATTGACCACGCGGACCTTCAGCCCTGGGGCGCCCAGCCGGAGCAGCTCCGCCGCCGCCACCGTCTCCACCGTAGGCACGTCGCCGGCGCAGGCCAGGACGACGTCGGGTTCCTCCCCCGGCACCTCCGAGCCCGCAAACTCCCAAATCCCCAGCCCGCGCTGGCAGTGGGTGGCGGCGTCGTCCGGCCCCAGCCAGGTGGGCGAGGGTTGTTTGCCGCTGACCACGATGTTCACGTAATCGGTGGACGCCAGGCAGTGTTCCATCACCGACAGCAGCGTGTTCGCATCCGGCGGCAGGTACACCCTGATGACTTCGGCCTTTTTGTTCACCGCGTGGTCGATGAACCCGGGGTCCTGGTGCGAAAACCCGTTGTGGTCCTGCTGCCAGACGTGTGAGGACAGCAGGTAGTTCAACGACGCGACGGGCCGGCGCCACGGCAGTTTCCGGTGCACCTTCAGCCACTTGGCATGCTGGTTGAACATCGAATCAACGATGTGGATGAACGCCTCATAGCAATTGAAGACCCCGTGCCGGCCGGTCAGCAGGTAACCCTCCAGCCAGCCCTGGCACAGGTGCTCGCTCAGCACCTCCATCACCCTGCCGGAGCGCGCCAGGTGCTCATCGACGTCGTCAATCCGGTACTGCCACACCTTGTCCGTGACCTCGTAGACGTTCTGGAGCCGGTTGGACGCCGTCTCGTCCGGGCCGAACAGCCGGAATGTTTCCATGTTCAGGGCCACCACGTCCCGCATCCAGGAACCCAAAGTGATCATGGGACTGACTCGCTCGGTCCCGGCCTTGGCAACCTCGACGGCGTGATCACGGTAGGCGGGCAGCTTCAGCGCGCGGCGGAGCAGGCCGCCGTTGGCGTGCGGTGTGGCGCTCATCCGGAAGTCGCCGGTGGGCGCACCCTCGGCGACGTCGGGCCGGAGCCGCCCGTCGCCGTCGAACAGTTCCTCCGGGCGGTAGGACTGCAGCCACTCCTCCAGCAGCCGCAGGTGGTCGCCGTTGGTGCGGACCTCGGACAGCGGTACCTGGTGGCTCCGCCACGTTCCCTCAACCTGCAGCCCGTCCACCTCGCGCGGCCCGGTCCAGCCCTTCGGCGAGCGCAGCACAATCATGGGCCAATGCGGCGCCTCAGCAACTTCCCCGCCTGCCTGCCCGCCGTTCTCCGGGGTCCGCCGGGCGCCCTGGATGGTACGGATGTCCGCCATGCAGGATTCGAGCGCCGCCGCGAAGTCCCGGTGCGCCTGCTCCGTGTTATCCGGATCCTTGACGGTGACAAAGTAGGGCTCGTGGCCGTAACCGCGCAGGAGCTGCTCGAGCTGCGCTTCAGGCATGCGTGCCAGGACCGTGGGGTTGGCAATTTTGTAGCCGTTCAGGTGCAGGATGGGCAGGACCGCGCCGTCCGCTGCCGGGTCGAGGAAGTTATGGGCGTGCCAGCTCGCGGCCAGCGGCCCGGTCTCCGCCTCGCCGTCGCCAATCACGACGGCGGCCACCAGCTGGGGATTGTCGAGGACCGCACCGTAGGCATGGGCGAGGGAGTAGCCGAGTTCACCGCCCTCATTGATGGAGCCGGGAGTCTCCGGGGCAGCATGGCTGGGGATGCCGCCCGGATAGGAAAACTGCCGGAAGAGTTCCGCCAGGCCATCCTCGTCGTTGCCCACGTGGCCATAAATTTCGGAGTAGGTGCCTTCCAGCCAGGCGTTCGCGACGACGGCGGGACCGCCATGGCCGGGACCTGCAACAAAGAGCATCTCGGCTGAGTCGCGGCGGATGACGCGGTTCAGGTGGGCGTAGATGAAGTTCAGCCCGGGCGTGGTGCCCCAGTGCCCCAGCAGCCGGGACTTGGTGTGCCCGGCCTTCAGCGGTTCGCGCAGCAGCGGGTTGGAGCGGAGGTAGATCTGGCCTACCGAAAGGTAGTTGGCAGCCCGCCACCAGCGGTCCACCAGTTCGAGTTCGTCCTGCCCCATGCTGCTGGTCATACCCATCCTCACGTCGCGGTCACCGCCCAAAGGCGGCCGTTGCTCCATCGCACCAGATGGGCCCGGACGAGGCAACCCCGCTTGCCCCGCGGAGGCTACCTGCGGGTAGGCTGTGCTTTCAGATGTTCACGCTGACAATCAACCAGACCGATAGCCGGCGCGATGGTGACCGGGTGCCGCAGCTGCTCAAGGACCTGCGGCACATTCCCGCGCGCCTGGACTTCGACCGGTCCGTGGAAGACGAAGTCCAGGGCATCGTGGAGTGCCCGCACCAGGCCGTGGAGGCTGCGCTGATCGCGCTGCGGGCCGGTGCCTGGTACGTCGGCATCGGCGTCGGGCCGGTGAATGAACCCCTGCCCAACCAGATCAAGGACGCATCCGGCCATGGGCTGGTGTACGCCCGGCGGGCGGTGGACCGGCTCCGGAACAGCAATTACAGGGTTCCGTTGGCAGTGGAGGGTCCGCTGGCCGAGGTTGCCCATGACGCCGAGGCCGTGCTGCGGCTGCTCGGGCATATTGTCCGTGACCGCTCCGATGCCGAGTGGCGGGTCCTGGACCTGCTGACTCCGGGAGTCCGAGGGCAGCAGAAAGCCGTGGCCCAGGAACTCGGGATCACCACTCAGGCTGTCAGCAAGGCGGTGGCCCGGGCACAGTGGAACGAGGAGCACGCGGCCCGGCCGGCCGCAGCACGGTTGCTGGCCCTGATCCTCGAGGCGCGCTGAGCAGGGTCAGCCCTGGCTGGCCGCCATCACCGGCTCGCCGTTGAAGTATTCGAGCTGCCAGCCGTCGATCGCGTGGTGATGCGCCAGGTTGAGCACCGCGTTGTCGATGCTTTTCAGCGTGCTGCCCACAGCGCGGCTGAGGCTCACGCGCAGGAGCGTCCCGTGCGCGACGACGAGAAGGCGCCGTCCGCGATATTCCGCGGCCAGTGCCTCCAGGGCGGCCAGGCCCCGGTCAGCTGCTTCGTCTTCGCTTTCGGCGCCGCGGAAGCCGCCAGGGATGCGGAGCGCGTCCAGTTCGGGGCCAGCCTGCATCCCCTCGGCCGGCCCAAAGCTCCGCTCCGTGAGCTCGGGCATGCGGCGGACCTCGCTGAGCCCCAGCCCGGCGGCGAGCACATCAGCCGTCTCGGCCGCGCGGCTCAGTGGCGAGGACACAATGGCGTCCCAGTCGTACGCGGACAAAACGGCGACGGCGTCACGCGCCTGTGCCCGGCCGACGTCGTTCAGCGGGATATCCGTGGAGCCCTGCAGGCGGCGCTCCGCATTCCAGTCAGTCTGGCCGTGGCGGATGAGGGCGAACGTCGTAAGGGTCATGCCCTCCATTCTGCCCGACGGCGGGACCTGGCCAGGAATTGCGGGCGCGCCGGGAGCGCCCAGTCCTCCCCGCTAAAGGAGGCTGCGCAGCACGTAGGCGGCGCCGTCGTCATACACCGAATGGGTGACCTCGTCGGCTGCCTCGATCACTTCCGCCGGAGCCTGGCCCATGGCAACTCCCCTCCCGGCCCAGGTCAGCATCTCGATATCGTTCCGCCCGTCGCCGACTGCCACCGTGAGGTGGGGTTCGATGCCGAGCCTGCCGCGCAGGTTTTCCAGGGCGCTGGCCTTGGTAACCCCCGCCGCAGCGATGTCCAGCCACGCCGTCCAACCCACCGAGTAGGTGACACCGGCGAGGCCAACGTGCTCAATGGCCTCGTTGAACTCTTCGGGTGTGTTTTCGGTGCTGAAGACCACCACGCGCACGGCGGTTGCTTCGAGCATGGTGTGGAAATCGACCCCCACAGCCTCCACACCAAAACTCGGGTCCTGGAAGCGTTCGGTGGACAGGAAGTTGCCGTCCTCGTCCTCCAGCGCGTACTTGGCCGATGGAAGCCGTTCGCGGAGGGCGCGGAGAGCGGGAGCCGGATCGAACGTGGCCTTGTGGATGACCTCGTAGCCGTTGTCCAGATCGGGGTGCAGCCGCAAGGTCACGCCGCCGTTGCAGCACACGGCGTAACCGCGGTCAATGCCGATGTTTTCAATGATGGGCAGCATGGCGTTGAGCGAGCGGCCGGTGGCGATCATGACCTCGTGGCCGGCGGCTACTACTGCCTGCGCCGCTTCACGAACAGCCGGGGACATGTGCCCGTCGTGGTCCACCAGGGTGCCATCCACGTCCAGGGCGACCATCAGCTTCTGGTCTACGTTGTTGTTTTCGTTGTCTCGCCGGTCATCGTTGCCGGCGACTGAGGTTTCAGTCAGCGTTGTCATCCATCAAGTAGAGCAGAAACCCCCAAAAAACCGCTAGGACGCGCGCCACAGAGTTATTGAACAGTTGGTTAATGGGAGTTGGCGTCCCGCGGGTCCTGCGCTCCTAAGACCGAATGGCACCCGCCAACGGACAGCGCACCCCCGCATGCGCCGGTGTAAAGTCCGTTCGCGGGTGTGCTGAGCCGTTTCCGATTGTTGTCCACATACGCCGGCAGTCGCTTCAGTGCCAACCACCGTTGCAGCAACAGTAATGGACATGCAATTGATTGATGCCGCAGCGTTCCACCGCAGTACCGGAGACTTCCGGTCACTCAGCAGGCGCTATGCCCGCGGGGAGTTGGTCCGCGTCCGGAAAGGCGTCTACGCCGCCAAGGATGAGTGGATCTCCCTGACGCCTTGGGAAAGGTACCGGCAAACAGTCCTGGCGGTGAAGCTTGAACTTCCTCAGTCCAAGTTTTGCCTCAACACCGCAGCGTCGTTATGGGATCTGGAATTGCTCGAGGTTCCGAGCCATGTCCACCTTTCCGGAGCCTCAAGGGGGCACAGGGGTGAGACGCATCCCACGACGTCTGCAGCCGTACTGCCTTCGGGACTAACCGGAATCGAAGGGATCACCGCCTACGGCATCGCACGCCACGGTCCACAGGAACCAACCGTCCGCCACCAGGAGCTGTTGCTGACGCCCCTGCCGGAGACTGTGGCGGCAGTTATCGCAAGGGACAGCTTTGCAGCCGGGGTAGTACTGGCCGACCATGCGATCGGCACCCGGCGCACCTCCGGGCCCCGTGTCAGCCGGGAAGAGTTGCTGGAGCTGGCCGCACGTCTCGATTCAGGGGCGCGCCGACGATGGGTAACCCGGGTGCTCGACTTCGCCGTTGCTAATTCAGGGTCAGCCGGCGAATCGCTGAGCAGAGCACAGATGCACGTTCTGGGTTTCCCCGCGCCCCTGCTCCAGGCAAATTTCCACATAGGAGGGCACTTCATCGCCCGAACCGACTTCTTCTGGCCCAAGTTCAAACTCATCGGGGAGTTCGACGGCGACGCGAAGTACCTGCGCGACGAGTACCTCGGCGGCCAGACCGCACGCCAGGCCGTGTTGGCCGAGAAGAAGCGCGAGGACAAACTCCGCGCAGCCGGGTTCAAAGTGGTGCGCTGGGACTGGGCGACCGCTTCGGATTCGGCCCGGCTCGGTGCACTGCTACGAAATGCGGGGCTGCCTGGCAGCGGGAACAGGAACAAGAACACCCTCTAACGGACTTTGCACCCGTGAACGCGCAGGTGCAGAGTCCGTTAGAGGGTGCGAAACCCAAGCCAGGGCCAGGGCCGAAACCTAGAGGACCGGGAGGACCTCGAGCCCGCCCAGGTACTTCTGCAGCGCCTTGGGCACGTTGACCGAGCCGTCGGCGTTCTGGTGGTGCTCCAGGAGCGCCACGATCCAGCGGGTGGTGGCAAGCGTTCCGTTCAGCGTGGCCACAGCCCGGGTGCCCTTGGTGACACCTTCGGAGTTCACGGCCCGTTCGCGGATGTTCAGGCGGCGCGCCTGGAAGGTGGTGCAGTTGGACGTCGAGGTCAGCTCGCGGTACGCACCCTGGGTGGGAACCCAGGCTTCGCAGTCATACTTGCGGGCCGCGGACGTGCCGAGGTCGCCGGCAGCCGTATCAATCACCCGATACGGCAGCTCGCATTTGGCCAGCATCTCCTCTTCCCACGCCAGGAGCCGCTGGTGCTCGGCCGCAGCCTCCTCAACCGTGGTGTAGATAAACATTTCCACCTTGTTGAACTGGTGGACACGGATGATGCCGCGGGTGTCCTTGCCGTGCGACCCGGCCTCACGCCGGTAGCACGAGCTCTGGCCTGCATACCGGATGGGCCCGGCAGAGAAGTCCAGGATCTCATCCGCGTGGTACCCGGCCAGCGCCACCTCGGAGGTACCCACCAGGTAAAGGTCGTCTTCGGCGAGACGGTAGATCTCGGCGTCGTGCTTGACGTCAAAGCCCGTACCCTGCATGGTCTCCGGACGCACCAGCGTCGGGGTGATCATGGGGATGAAACCGGCCTGGATCGCCTGGTCCATGGCCATCTGCAGCAGCGCCATCTCCAGCCGGGCACCCACGCCGCGGAGGAAGTAGAAACGTGCACCGGACACCTTGGCGCCGCGCTCCATGTCGATGGCACCGATCAGCTCGCCGATCTCCAGGTGGTCGCGGGGCTCAAAGTCGGGGAATTCGCGGGGCGTGCCCACGGTCTTGACCACCACGTAGTCGTCCTCGCCGCCTTCGGGCACACCGTCCTCGATGAGGTTGGGGATGGTGCGCAGGAGTTCCTCCTGCTTGGTCTGCGCGGCGTCGGCTTCAGCGGAGGCTGCCTTCACCGAGTTGGCGAGCTCCTTGACCTCGGCCAGCAGGGCCTTCTTCTCGTCACCCTTGGCCTGGGCCACCTTCTTGCCGAAGGCGTTCTGCTCCGCCCGGAGGTTCTCGAAGCGGATCAGCGCGGCGCGGCGTGCGGAGTCGGCGGAAATGATCGCGTCCACCACCGATTCGTCCGCGCCGCGGGCGCGCTGGCTGGCTCGGAACTTCTCCGGGTTTTCGCTGAGGTCTTTTACGTCGATCACCACATAAGGGTATCCAATCCGGCGGAGTACGACGGCGGCCGGCCACTATGCCCGAAAGCCCGCCTCCCGCCGGGATACTGTTGAGGAACCATGAGCGACCTGATTCTCTACCTGTTGATAACGGTGGCGCTTGCCTTCGCCATCTCCAGCTGGTGGGGAGTCCGCAGGCTCAAGGCCCTGCACGTGCGCAGCGCGGTTGCCGGCGAAGCACACGAGGCCGGCCTCAGCCAGCAGCGCGTGGCCGTCATACTGAATCCCATCAAGGCACGCTCCCCCGAAGCGAAAGCCGCCATCCACCGCGCCTGCCTCACGGCCGGGTGGGACGAGCCCGTCTTTTACGAGACGACGGCGGAGGATCCGGGCTTCTCGCAGGTGCGGGCAGCGTTGGCGGACAAGCCCGACGTCGTCCTGGTGGGCGGCGGCGACGGCACCGTGCGGGTGGTGGCTGAGTCCCTCGCAGGCACGAGAGTTGCCATGGGCTTGATCCCGCTGGGTACCGGAAACCTGCTGGCGCGGAATGTGGACCTGGACGTCTATGACCTCCACGGCAACGTCCAGACTGCCCTCTTCGGCCGCCAGCGCTACATCGACACCGCCCGGATGGGCATTGAGAACTCCCGGACCGGGCATTCCTCCGAACACGTATTCCTGGTGATCGCCGGACTCGGCATGGATGCTGAGGTGCTGGCCGATACCAATGCAGGCCTGAAGAAGACCTTCGGGTGGCTGGCCTATACGGAAGCCGGAATGCGCCACCTGCCCGGCCGTCGGAAGAAAATCTCCATTTCCCTGGACGGCAGTCCGGACCAGATCCGCAATGTCCGCAGCATCCTCTTTGCCAACTGCGGCCTGGTTCCGGGCGGCATCGATTTCATCCCGCAGGCCATGATCGACGACGGCATGCTGGACGTGGTGGTGATGAGTCCCCGCAGTGCCATTGGCTGGCTGCTGATGTACGTCAAGATCATGTTCAAGCACAGCGGGAAGCTGCCCATCATGACCGTCTACCGGTCCGGCAGGATCATCATCAAGTGCCCGGAACCGATGCCCACCCAGCTCGACGGGGACACGGCAGGCGAGGCCACCAAGGTCACGGTCCAGGTGGAACCGCGCTCGTTGTTGATCAGGGTTAAGGGTCAGGCGTCACTGGGCTGAACCAGCGGCTGAAGCAGCCCCGGAACCGGCGGCTGGACCAGCGGGTCAGGCGTGGGCTTCCTTGTTCGCCTCTGCCGCGGCTTTAGCGGCGGCGCGGGCCTCGGACTGCTCACGGATCATGGCCTGTTCCTCTTCGAAGCGCAGGCGGTCAGCACGGTCAGCGTCGTCGCCGTCCCAGTCCTGGTTGTCGGCAGTGGGACGGGGATTGACGATCATTCCCTGGCCATCATTGTCAGTGCTGTTGCTAGTCATGACCCGCTCCCTTCGTTAGGGGCCATCCCCATTGTGGATCAAGCAAGCATACGCATTGTCCACAGCCCGCGGAAGTGGTAGGGAAGGCAATTGCCTACGCTGTGGGCGAAGCGGCGGAACCGTTTTCCGTGCGCGCAGGTCCCGGCTGCAGCCCTGCCACCCATGCCCGGGCCGCCCGGAACGCCGCGTCCGAGGTGTGCGGTTCCACCACTGTCTCCTGCTGGTCCGCCCGCGGGTACGAGCCGAGGAAACGGGTGGCCGGGCTGATGCGGTGGAGCCCCGCCAGGGCATCGGCCAGCCGCGCGTCAGCAAGGTGGCCATCGGCGTCGATGCTGAAGAAGTAGTGGCCCAGGTACTGGCCGGTGGGCCTGGACTCGATCCGGCTGAGGTTCACGCCACGACTCGCGAACTGGTCCAGGATCTCCATCAGGGCGCCCGGCCGGTCTTCGGGCAGCGGCACCACAACTGTGGTCTTGTCCGCGCCGGTGCGCTGGGGGAGGATGCCCGGACGGCTGACCAGGATGAACCGTGTTACCGCATCCGGATTGTCACCAATGTCCCGTGCGAGCGCGGAGAGTCCTGGCTGTTCGTCGGCAACGAGCGGGGCGCAGATCGCGGCGTCATAGGAGCAGTCGTCGGCGAGTAGCCCCACGGCAGCCGCAGCGGTGGAGGATCCTGGAACGTATTCCGCGTCCGGAAGGTGGGCGTCCATCCACAGCCGGCACTGCGCCCAGGCATGGCCATGTGTGGACACCCGCCGGATATCCTGCAGCCGCACACCCGGCCGGGTCACCAGGACAAAGCTGACAGGCACCAGGACCTCGCGGACGATCCGCAGTTCCTGCCCGCTGGCAATGGCGTCAAGGGTGGCGGTGACACCGCCCTCCACGGAGTTTTCGATCGGCACCATGGCGGCGTCGGCGGAACCCTCGCGGACTTTGTCCAGTGCTGCGTTCACGTTCGACGCCGGCACGCGCCTCGCCTGCGCAGCGCCCGGCACCTGCAGCAGCGCGGCCTCCGTGAACGTGCCTTCGGGCCCAAGAAAGGCATAGGTGACGCGGGACGCAGGCATAGGTATTCCTTTTGAAGCATATGAGCGCCCTGGACAGGCGGCGGAAGGGCGGGGACGCGCGCGGAGGCTAGAGCACCATGGGCTTCAACCCGTTATCCGAGACCAGGGGCTTTCCGGCTTCCAACCACTGGTCCATGCCTCCGGAGACATTGATGGCGGTGTAGCCCTGGCCGGTCAGCCACTGTGCGGCGCGGAAGGACCGGCCGCCGGTCCGGCAAATGACGTAGAGATCCTGGTCCGGATCGAGTTCATCGAGCCGGGCAGGCAACTGGTCCAAGGGAATGTGGAGGGCGCCGTCGGCATGGCCGGCCACCCATTCGTAGTCCTCACGGACATCAAGGATCGCGGCGTCGTCGGGGATGTCATTGACGGGGACGGTATCGAAATCGCTCATGGGGAGTCCTGTCTGGCAGATCGTGGGTCAGCTTTAAGCCTAGTACCCTGCCCTAAGCCATCGGCCGGCACGTCACCGTCCCCGGGACCAGCACCGTCGCCGAACCCAGCGCTGTCCCCCGCATCAGTCCCACTTGCGGCGGCCCGCACCCTTGCCTTTGCGGAAGGGCCGCGGGTTAGGCTTTTTAGGACCATCTTGCAGCAAGAAGCCTGGGAGGATCCTTGCCGGTAGACCACCCCGCCGCCTCCAGCGGCGCGGCCCCGGAGTCCCTGGAGCTGTGCGGAGAGTCTTGGGACCCGGGGCACTTTGGCTGAGCTCCACGAACTTTCCGCCGTCGCCCTCCGGAACAGCCTGCGCACAGGTGAGATTTCCTCCGCGGAGGCCACAGCCCACTTCCTGGCGCGGATTGAAGAGCAGAATCCCCTGCTGGGCGCGTTTGTCACGGTGACGGCCGAGCAGGCGATGAAGAGTGCCCGCGCCGCCGACTCGCTCTTTGCCCGAAACCTCCCGGAAGAGCTCCCGCTCCTGCACGGTATGCCCCTGGCTTTCAAGGACCTCACCGACGTAGCCGGCATAGTGACCACCCACGGCAGCGCGGCCCTGGACCACAAACCCGCTGTCACCGACAGCCCCCTGGTGGCGCTGCTCAAGGAAACGGGCGTGGTCTCGCTGGGCAAAACCCAGGTGCCGGAATTCGGACTGACGGCTTACAGCGAAAACCGGGTGGCGCCGCCGTCGCGCAATCCCTACGCCCTGAGCAGGAGCTCGGGTGGATCCTCCGGCGGCAGCGCGGCGGCTGTGGCCGCCGGACTGCTTCCCTTCGCTCCCGGCACGGACGGCGGCGGTTCCATCCGGATCCCTGCCGCGGCGTGCGGCCTCGTGGGGCTTAAACCCGGCCGCGGGCTGGTGCCCGCTGGGGAAAGCCTGGGCGACCCCGGCAGGTTGGTGGTGGCCGGTCCCCTGGCGCGGAGCGCCGCTGATGCGGCATTGATGATGGATGCGCTGGTCCCGGCCGGGTCCGCGGAAGGCAGCTACCTTGCGTCGGTGGAACACGAGCCGCCTCGGCTGCGGATCGGCGTCACGCTGGACAGCCCCTGGCAGGGGACCTTCCCGTTCACCCCGGACCAGGAGGCCATGGACGCACTCCGTGCGGGGGAGAAACTCCTGGAAGGCGCCGGCCATTCGCTCAGCGAGGCAGCGGTCCGATACGACAACCGGTATCCGGATGCGTTCACTACGGCCTGGACGGCGGCAGTGGGTGCGGCGCGGATCAGTCCCCACCGTGAAGCGTTGCTGGCGCCGCTCACCCGGACTTTCCGCCGCAGGGCCCAGCAGCGAAGTTCTGCCAAGCTGAACGAGGCCCTGGCCTTCCTGCGGCAGTTTGAGCGGGACACGGTGACGCAGTACGCACAGTGGGACCTGCTGCTGATGCCGGCACTCGCCCAAACGCCACGCCCCGTGGGCTGGTTCACGGGAGCGTCGCACGGCAACTCGCCTTGGCCGTCGGCACAGTGGGCCGGTGATGCCGACGGCGACTACCGGAAACAGTGCGAATTCGCCCCGTGGTCCTCGATGGTTAACGTGTGCGGCCTGCCAGCGATCAGTATTCCCGTCCACTGGACCGGTGGCCCACCCGGCGAAGGGCTGCCGATGGGGGTTCAACTGGTGGGCCCCTTGGGCTCTGAGACGCTCCTGCTGCAGGTGGCCCGGCAACTGAGCTTCTAACACTTCCCCGTTCCAAACCTTGGGGTTGTTGACCTGGATCTAACGCCGGCTTCATCCGCCTGTAACCCCGGGGAAGCAGACTGGGCAGGACCAGACAGTTTCCCGTTCCGGGATGTGCCATCACTCGAAGGGGAGTTGCCGCAATGAATGCAGAATCCTCCACCACAACAAGCAGCGGCACATCGCAGCCGGCAGGTGACAGGTCGGACCTCAGCAACGCCAATGTGAGGGAGGACCTGGCCACCACGGGACGGTGCGCCCTGGTGCACCTGCCCACCGGCTGGACCTGCCTGCTGCCGCTCCGCCACCCGGGGCCTTGCCAGTTCCATCAGCCGCAGGAGGCCGAGGACGTACTGTCCGGTGGCCATTGACCAGGCGTCCAGGCCTTCCCGTCCGCTGCCTGTTTCCACCCTGGCGGTTCACAGCTCATGGACAAGGCCGCACTGTCCACACCTCGACTCCGGGGGCTGACAGGAGGACGATTAAAGGGCAGTCACTATGAGGAGGCCTGTGATGTGCTATTCATCCAGCAAGGACTTCGGGTGGGGCATCAGGAAAGAAACTGAACGCCAGCCCGAGGCGAAGCAGGAAACCCCGGCGGAAACTCCGGAGAAGCCGGTCAAGGCGCAGGACTTCACGTTCTGGGCATTCCCCAACTGGCGCAGGACGCCAGCTCCGCGCACTCCCTCGGCTGAAAAGAGCAAAGAGAGGGTCTGACGCCTTGACGGTGCGTTAACACGGAAGGGACTCCGCCGGAGCCCCTTCCGCTTTGTTTGCGAGGGTTGTGTTTGCGAAGGCTATGTTTGCGAGGGTTATGTTTGCACCCTTTGCTTTTGCAGGGGCGTAGTTGCGACGGTTGCCTGCGGAGAGTGTATTTTGTGGAGCACGGCGGGCTGCGGCAGCACGAATCATATTTTGGCGGAAAGGATCAGCACGGTGAACGGACTGTATGTGCATGCGGCCACCCTGTTGATGGAAGGCGCCGCCGATCCTGCTGCTCCCGGTGCGGCCATCACTACCGCCTTATGCGGGAACTGGGAACACCCGCCGCCGTGCCCGCTGGCCGCGCACCATACCGGCTGGTCCCGCGAGGGGGACAGCGTTTCGCTGCGGATCGTCTTCGCCACCGCGCCCGCATCTGAGCCCGAGGTGCGGCGGCTCATCGGCAGCGCCCTGGCGTCCGGCGCGTTCGACACGCCTGACGGCACCACTTCACGGTGGACACTCCTCACAAGCGGCCCGGGAGAACTGAGCGCCAAGGAACTGGAGCACGCTGAACGGATTTCCGGAACGTAGCAGCGATTTCGGGAACCGGAACCGCCGGAACCTGAGCTGCCAAAAGCCGGCCAAGGCATTGTGGGATGCTTGCGTTGGCGGTAGCGGTAGGACTCACCGGGCAGGCCCAGGAGGGACTTCGGCGACCGGACCTGCAGTGCCGGATACCGCTGAATCTCCATCCCGTTGTACTGTTCCGCCGACTCCCATTAGGGTAGGACCATAAGCATGCTTAGTATCAGTCCATAGGAGTCCTGGGAAGGGAACCAGCATGAGCACCGGAAACTACCCGCCAGCCGGACAGCCGGAATCCGCGGGACGTTACGTCGAACCCAACCCGCCTGGCGAAACACCCGCACACGTCGACGCCAACACCGGTCACGGCACGGCCCCGGACACCGCTGGCGTCCAGGCACCGAATTCGACGCCGTCAACCACCCCACCGCCCGCCCGCCCTGCCACCAACCATGCGCCGGTGACCCGCGCCGGCGTAGTGTGGGCCGCCGTCGTGGCAGCGCTGGTACTCCTGATTTTGCTGATCATCTTCATCCTGCAGAACCAGGACCTGGTGCTCGTCCGGTACTTCGGGTTTGAGGGTTCGGTCCCGCTGGGGATGGCCCTGTTTATTGCCAGCGTGTCAGGGGCAGTAGTGGTTGCCGTGGCCGGCGGCGCCCGGATTCTGCAGCTCCGCAGGAACGCCCACCGCGCCCGCGCCACGCAGCGCAGGTAGCCTCCCCCAGTAACAAACGGCGGCAACAGGCAACGGTAACAAGCGTGGCGGCATGCACCGGTGGCGCAGTCGAGGCAGCCATATTGGGGGTTCAGTGCCGCCAGCGGGCGCGGCGCATGAAGCACCGCGCCGCCGGGGTCACCCGTCGCCCAGGCTCCGGTACTTCGCAGAGCGGGCCGCCACCAGCTCCGGCACGGGACTGCCTGCCACGGATGCCAGCTCGTATTCGATAGCGAGCGCCATCCGCCGGCAGAACTCCTGGGGTTCCAGCGAGGCGTCGTCGCGCTCATCCACGATATGGTCCACCAGGCCGTTGGCGTAGAGTGCCGCGACATTCACGCCCTGGGCCTGCGCCATGGCCGGAGCATGTGCAGTGGTCCGGTGGACGATGGCACTGGCCCCTTCGGGCGGCAACGGTGAGAGCCAGCTGTGCTGCGCTGCGATGGTCCGGTCCGCCGGCAGCAGTGCCAGGGCTCCTCCCCCGGCGCCCTGGCCCAGCAGCACCGAAACGGACGGCGCTTCCAGCCCGATGAGCTCGTGCAGCGAGCGCGCGATCTCGCCCGCCAGCCCGCCTTCTTCCGCTTCCTGCGAGAGGGCTGCGCCGGCGGTGTCGATGACAGTGAGCAGCGGCAGCCGCAGTTCCTCGGCCAGCTTCATGCCGCGCCGGGCCTCACGCAGCGAGCCGGGACCCATCCCGGCCGCGTCCCTGCGCAGCGGGCGGGCGTGCCCCAGGACGATGCAGGACTGTCCGCCAAACCGCGCAAGGGCCAGGAGGAGCCCGGGGTCCTTCTCCCCCTGCCCCGTTCCGTTCAGGGGCAGGGCATCGGAGGCGCCGTGTCTCAGGAGCTGCCGCAGGTCCGGCCGGCGGGGCCGCCGGGAAATGCCAATGGAGGTCCATGCGTCCACCGGAGCCGGCCGGACGGCAAGCGAGGGCGGCGGCGCCGGCAGCGGACCACGGCGGGCGCAGAGGATATCCAGCGCCCTGGCCACCAGGCAGGCAAGGTCAGCAGGCTCCACCACGCCGTCGATCAGGCCCTTGTTGAACAGGTTTTCCGCCACCTGGACGTTCTCCGGGAACGCTTCGCCGTGCAGGGCTTCGTACACCCGCGGGCCCAGGAAGCCCAGGAGGGAACCCGGTTCGGCCACGTTGATGTGGCCCAGGGATCCCCAGGAGGCCATGACGCCGCCGGTGGTCGGGTGGCGCAGGTAGACCAGGTAGGGCAGGCCGGCCTGGCGGTGGGCGCGCACCGCACCGGTGATCTTCACCATGGACAGGAAGGCCAGCGTTCCCTCCTGCATCCGGGTGCCGCCGGACGCTGGCCCGGCCAGCAGCGGCAGTCCCTCTGCAGTGGCCCGTTCGATGGCGGCCACGATCCTTTGAGCTGCAGCATGGCCGATCGATCCCGCCAGGAAGGAAAACTCACTGACGATCACCGCCACCCGTCGTCCACGGATGAGTCCGGCACCGGTGATGACGGATTCGTCAGTCCCGCTGCGTTCACGTGCTTTGGCGAGGTCGCGGAAGTATTCCTCGGACAGTGCGGGTTCCTGCGCAGGTGAATCCCAGGAGACAAACGAGCCGTCGTCCACTACGGCGGCCAGCAGTTCGGCGGCATTGAGGTGCCGCACCTTTTCAACGGTGGGCATGTCAGGACACTCCCGCTGCAACAGTTTCCAAACTGAGCCATTCCCGGATTGCCGGCCCGTCTTCATCCAGCAGCGGCGGCGCGTCGTGCTCGGTGACGGTGGTTTCCGCAGCGTCACCGGGGGCGAAGAACCTCAGCGGCGGCCCGGGCAGGCTGACCTTGCCGAGTACCGGATGGTCCACATCCACCACGAGGCCCTGGGACGCCACCTGCTCCCATGCGTACACCTCATCAAGCGAGCGCACCTTCCCGGCCGGGATCCCGGCGTCGTTCAGTTTCTGCAGCAACTCTGCTGCTCCGTAGTCCGCGAAAGCGCGTTCGACGGCGGCAATCACCGCGGCGCGGTTCCGCACCCTCTCGGCGTTGCTGGCGAAGCCCGGCGCTGCCGGGTCCAGGCCGAAGGCGGCGGCGAAGGAGGACCAGAGCTTTTCGCTGCCGACGCTGATCTGCACGCTGCCGTCCTTGCAGTTGAACAGGCCGTAGGGGGCGATGGAGGGATGGTGGTTTCCCTGCGCTTCGGGGACTTCCCCCGCCACCGTGGTTCGGGTGCCCTGGAAGGCGTGGACCCCGATCAGGGATGCCAGCAGCGAGGTGCGCACCACCTGGCCGCGGCCCGTCCGCTCCCGCTCGACCAGGGCCGCCAGGACACCGAACGCACCGTTCATGCCCGCGAGCAGGTCCGCGATGGGGACGCCCACCCGCTGGGGATCGTCGGGCCCCGAGCCGGTGAGGGACATCAGCCCCGCCTCGCCCTGGAGGATCTGGTCATAGCCGCTGCGCTGCGATTCCGGCCCGTCATGGCCGAAGCCTGTGATGGACAGGATCACCAGCCGCGGGTTCAGCTCGTGCATGGCCGCAGGCGAGAAGCCCAGCCGGTCCATCACCCCGGGGCGGAAGTTTTCGATCACCACGTCGGCGCGTTCCAGCAGCCCGCGCAGCACTTCCTGGCCGTCAGCGCTTTTCAGGTCCAGGCTGATGGATTCCTTGTTGCGGTTGCAGGACATGAAGTAGGTGGACTGGAGATCATCGGCGGGCCCGACAAAGGGTGGGCCCCAGCCCCGGGTATCGTCCCCGGTTCCCGGGTTCTCCACCTTGATGACGCGGGCACCGAGGTCCGCCAGCATCATGCCGGCGTGCGGACCTGCCAAAGCGCGGCTCAGGTCAACTACAAGGTGGCCGGACAGGGGGCCCCGTGCGTTATCGGTTCTGCTCATGTGCGGGTTCCTTTTTTCGAACAGGCGGGGAAGTTTGCGCGCGGCCGGCCAGCTACAGCCATCCGGGCACCACCAGTGCCAGCCACGCCAGGATGGGCCCGGCGACGATCACGATGCCGCTGTAGCCCAGGATCTTTTTGTAGAACCGGTCCTTGTCCACGCCCTCGGGGGCGTTGGCGAGCACCAGCGCGCCGTTGGTGGAAAACGGCGAAACGTCCACGATGGTGGCGGAAACGGCGAGAGCGCAGATGACGCCGACCGCCCCTATTTCACCGGTGGAAAGGAACGGCACGGCCAGCGGGATCAGGGCCGCCAGGATGGCGGTGGACGAAGCGAAGGCGGAAACCACGGCACCGATGAAGCAGATGAGCAGGGCCGCCAGCAGCGGCATGCCCATGCCGGCCACGCCGTTGGAGACGAACTCGATGGTTCCCGCTTCCTCCAGTACGCCAACGAAGGTGAGCATGCCGCAGATGAGCAGCACGGTAGACCAGCTGATCTTGTTGATGGCACCTTTCTGGGCTGCCGGCGAGACAAGCGCCAGCACGATGGCGATGGTGATGGACACGAACCCGACGTCCACCTTGAACCCGAGGGCGATGACGGCCAGTGCGACCAGGCCGGCGATGGTGACCAGCTGCGGAATCCGCTCGGAGCGCTCTTTGGTGGCCGCGACGCCGTCACCCGCGGGATCCCGGGGGCCATACATGCCGGAGCCGAAGCCCTTGAACGGCACATCGGAGCCGGCCTTGGCTCCGACGCTGACGGCCATCCGCGCCTCGGCGGCCTGCTCCACGAAGTGCCCCACCTTGGAGGACAGCAGTCCGCGGCCGCCCAGGACAACAAAGAGGACCAGCGCGATGAGGAGGTTGAAGACGAAGCTGGAAAGGAACAGTGCGGTGGGGCTGAAGGCCAGGTCGGTCTTTGCAAGAATGCCGTTGACCGTGACGCCGTAGACGGCGATGGGCGAGAAGCCGCCGGCCTGGGCGCCGTGGATCACCATCATGCCCATCAGGAGCGGGCTGATCTTGTACTTCCCGGCGAAGCTGAGCGCGATGGGGGCAATGATGGCGACGGCGGCGGGAGACAGTGCGCCCACGGCCGTGATGACTGCGGTGATGGCGAACATGACCCAGGGGATGAGGGCCACCCGGCTTCCCACGAGCCGGACGGCGCCACGCACGAGGAGGTCGATGGTGCCGTTGTTCTGGGCAATGGCGAACAGGTAAGTGACGCCAACAATGGTCAGGAAGAGGCCGCCGGGGAAGTTGGCCAGGATCTCGTTGGTGGACATGCCCAGCACCACGGCGCCGAGCAGGAACGCGCCGACGAAGGCGAGCGCGCCCATATTGAGGGGCAGGACGGTGGCAAGCAGGAACATCGCCGCCAGGATGATGATCGACAAGACAGGAGCGGACATCGTTGGTCCTCCGTTGGGGAAAGAAGAATGTGACGTGAGTAACTGGCTCACTGGACTAGCCTCTTAGACAGTGAGTCTATCTGTCAATAGGAACAGGCATGTATTCTGGGAGGACCTACGACGTAGACGAGGCTTTGTGGAGAAGACAGCGCGGCTTGGACTGGAGCGGGTGACCCGCCCCCGGCTGTACGAACAGCTGGTGGAGCAGATCCTCGCGTATATCGAATCGGCCCAGCTGGGACCAGGTGATCTCCTGCCCGCGGAACGTGACCTGGCCGAGCGGCTTGGCGTTTCCCGTGCCACCCTGGCCCAGGCCCTGGTGGCCCTTGAGGTGCTCGGAGTCATCGATGTCCAGCACGGAACCGGTGCCGTGCTGGCGCGGCGGCCCAGTGTTGCGTCCGTGATCAAGGGGTTGCGTGAACACCGCAGCCGGCTCCCGGAGATCGTGGAGGCCCGCAGCACGCTGGAGGTGAAACTCGCGGCCCTCGCCGCCGCCCGGCGCACGGAGGATGACCTCGCGGCAATAGACCACGCCCTGGACGTGATGTCCCAGGAGATCGACGACGGCGACCGCGGCACCCACGGCGACGAGCTGTTCCACCAGGCCGTCACTGGCGCCGCTCATTCCAGCGTGCTGGCGCAGCTCATGGCGTTCATCGCCGAGATGATCCTTGAGACAAGGATGGAGTCGCTCGGCCAGCCCGGCCGCCCCGAACAGTCCCTGGCTTCACACCGCAAGATCGCCGATGCCATCCGCGCGCAGGATCCGGAAGGGGCGGCCGAAGCCATGCTGGCGCACATCGAGCTCGTCTCGGATGTGGAGCTGCTCCGCTGACCGCGTCCCGGCAGCGACACGCCGAAACCTGCCTCCCCTGTCTCCTATCCCGGACAAAGCCGCGCTGATTCCGGTTCTCATTGGCCGCCTGACCCGGTGTGATTGAACGAACGTTTATCACAAGGAGTTGGCCATGGCCGCAGCAAGCAGTGCCGTAGAGGCACGATCAATTGAAATGATTCCGCCCGGCGAGCGCCACGGCCATCCGCGGGGGCAGTTCACGCTCTGGTTCGGCGCGAACGCCCAAATCACTGCAATCGTTGACGGTGCGCTGGCGGTGGTTTTCGGCGCCGATGCCTTCTGGGCCATTGTGGGCCTGCTGGTGGGCAACGTGGTGGGCGGGGTTGTTATGGCCCTGCACTCGGCCCAGGGACCAAAGCTGGGACTGCCGCAGATGATCTCCAGCCGGGCACAGTTCGGCGTGTACGGGGCCGTGATCCCGCTTGCCCTGGTGATCCTGATGTACGTGGGGTTCGCCTCCACCGGAACCGTGCTCTCCGGCCAGGCCATCAACCTGATGCTCGGCGTGGACGTTCCCGCCGTCGGCATCCTCATCTTCGGCGCCGCGACGGCCCTGCTGGCGATCCTCGGCTACAAGTACATCCATGCCCTCGGACGCATCGCCACGGTGATGGGGCTGGCAGGCTTCCTCTACCTGACCGTCGCCGTCCTCACCAAGTTCGACGTCACCCAGGTGATGATGGTCAAGGGGTTCGAGTGGCCCACGTTCCTGACCGCGATCGCCCTCGGCGCCGGCTGGCAGCTGACCTTCGGCCCGTACGTGGCCGACTACTCCCGCTACCTTCCCGCCGACACCTCCGAGCGCAAGACCTTCTGGTACACATTCGCGGGATCCGTGGGCGGTGCGCAGTGGGCCATGACCCTGGGCGCCCTCGCCGGCGGGCTCTCTGCCGCAAAACTGGGCGGGGACTTCCTGAAGAACCAGGTGGGGTACATGGGCGACCTCGCCGGCGGCGGGCTGATCGCCGTTTTCATCTACCTGGTGATCGTCACGGGCAAACTCACCGTCAACTGCCTGAACGCCTACGGCGCGTTTATGTGCGGGGTCACCATCAGCACCGCGGTCAACCGCAAGGACACGGTATCGAAGACGTTGCGGATCGTCTTTATCATCGCCGTTATCGGGGCCAGCGTCCTGATTGCACTCTTTGGGAGCAAGGACTTCCTGAACCTGTTCAAGAACTTCGTCCTGCTGCTTTTGATGGTGTTCACGCCCTGGTCCGCGATCAACCTGGTGGACTACTACAAGATCTCCCGCGACCGGCTGGACATCCCGGCCCTCTACAATCCGGACGGCCGGTACGGGCGCTGGAACACGGCCGCGCTGGTGTCCTACGGGGTGGGCGTACTGGTCCAGATCCCGTTCCTCGCGCAGGCACTCTACACGGGACCGGTCACCAAATGGCTGGGCGGAGCGGACATCTCATGGCTGGTGGGGATCGCCGTGACCCTCGCCGTCTACTACCCCTGGGCAAAGGCCACCAACCGGGCGCCGGCCGAATCCATTTATCCGGACAGCGCGTACCAGGACAGCTCTGCGGAGGACACCGTTCCGCTTGCAGCCGGCGGCAAAGCCTGAAGAACTAAAAATGCCCCATCACTTTTGGTCCCTAAAACCGCATCTTGGGGACTAAAAGTGATGGGGCATCTGCAGGTTTAGAAGGTGTAGGAGGAACTGCTGGTGGAACTGGCGATGGCCAGGCCGATGATGGCCAGCAGCCAGAACGCGCCATAGCCCAAAAGACACAGGTATCCGAGCACCAGGCCCGTGATGGACATGCCCTTGGCGGACGGCTCCCGCTTAAGCGCCAGGTGGCCGGTGACGATTGCGGCGATCTGCGGCAGCAGGATGAAGCCCATGATCACCGAGGCAATGCCGCACACCATGCTGGCGATGCTGAGCGTCTTCGGTTCGGCCGGCATGCCGTAGTAGCCGGGCTGGGCGTAGGGGCGCTGCTGGCCGTAAGGGCTCGGTGGCTGGTTGTAAGGGCTCGGCTGGCCGTAAGGGCCCTGCTGATTGTAAGGGCTGGGCTGGCCGTACGGGCTGGGCGGCTGGTTGTAAGCGGCGTACTGACCCTGTCCTTCGTAGGGGTTCTGGCCGTAGCCGCCCTCGCCATAGTTGCCCTGCCTGTACCGATCCTGTCCGTACTGATCCTGCCCGTACTGGGACTGGGACGTGGCCTCCGGACCAAACGGCGGGGCGAACCGCGGTTCAAAGCCCGATGGCGGGTTGCCGTCAGGGTGCTGGGATTCAGGCCGGTGGGCGGGCTGGTCAGTCAAAGTTGTCCCCCTGGAAGTTTTGCTTCCAGACTACCGCCGCGAACAGGTCAACGTCCCAGGTAGGGCAGCACGTACACGGCGAAGATGACGAAGGCAGCGAGGAGGGCCAGCCGTCCGCCCCCAGTTGTGCCGCGCTTGCAGCCCTTGGCTTTACGGGCGCCCGCTCCCGCCTTCGGAGGATACCCCCGGACTGCGGAACTTCCTGACCCGGCACGGCGTGACACTGTTCGGGCGGGCACGGGACGCGGTTCCGCCGTCCCCGGACCGCCTGTAACTGACGGGGCGGGCCGTGGGTCCGCCGGCCTTACCACCGTTCCGGGCCGCACGCTCCGGAAGGCGGTGATGCCAGGCTCCTGCTCGTGCGTGAGTTGCTGTCCGAGGTGTGCGTAGAGCCCCACCACCGTTTGCTGGTCCAGGACCGGGGGCAAGGCTTCGATGGCGCCCACCACCCGCTGGGCGCCCACCACGGCAACATCCGAGTTGGTCACGCCGAAGAGGTCCGGCTGGGCCGCCATACAAATCAGGGGGCGCACGGTCCGGCGGTGCGGCGGCGCCAGAACGGAGGCGACGGCGGCGCATTGGGCCAGTGCCCCTTCCACCGCCTGCGTGCGTGCGTACCGGCCCTGCCACAGCACGCCGGAAGCGACCCTGACTTCGCCGGTCCAGTTCTTGGCGTCCACCACCACCACGCCGCCGGGCCCTACGAGGACATGGTCAAGGTTCGCTTTCGGCCGGCCGGGCCAGTGCACGTCATGCAGCACGTACCAGCCGCGAGGGACCAATTCGCTGAGCTTCTCCGCCACAACGCGCTCACCGACGGCGCCTGCGTCCCAGGCTTTGGTGGTGCGTTCGGCTTGGTCGAGCTGCCGTTTCAACCTGGCAACCCGTTCGGCCGCCAGCCTGGACTGCTCCGCTGCCCCGTCCCCTGCCCCCATGGCCGTCCCTGCTTCCCTGCCGCACATATGACGGCGGAAGGCCGCCGTCGTCCTTTAGCTCCCGGACATTCCGCCCGATTTTTTCGAAAGTAACAGGGCGCGAAGGCGGCGGTATATAAGTACTTTGCGGGGCCTGTACTCAGGTTGGCTACTTGTTTTGATGACGCTGCGCCGTCACAGGGCCGGACACATGGGCCGGATTTGGGCCTGGTCGTTTTGACTGTGGCTCCCTTCTGGCATGCTGGTCCCATGGCTAGCCGCGCGGGTACAGTTGCCCAACCCCAGGACCTTGTTGACATCACTGCGCTTCTTGACGCGTATTACGACATCTCGCCGGATCTGGGTGATCCCGGCCAGCGCGTGGTGTTTGGCACATCCGGGCACCGCGGTTCGAGCCTCAAGGCGTCGTTCAACGAGAAGCACATTCTCGCCATCACCCAGGCGATTGTGGAATACCGGGCGGCGCAGGGCGTTACGGGGCCGCTGTTCCTGGCCAAGGACACCCACGCCCTGAGCGAGCCGGCACAGAACTCGGCCCTTGAGGTGCTCGCCGCCAACGGTGTGCAGGTCCTGATCGATGCCCGCCACGGCTACACGCCCACCCCGGCCCTGAGCCACGCCATCCTCACCTACAACCGGAACGCCGGCGCCGGGGCACCCCAGGCTGACGGCATTGTGGTCACCCCGAGCCACAACCCGCCGGGCGACGGCGGTTTCAAGTACAACCCCCCGCACGGCGGACCCGCCGATTCGGACGCCACCGGCTGGATCGCCAACCGCGCCAATGAACTGCTCGAAAACGGCCTCCGCGGCGTCAAGCGCGTAGCAGTGGCCGAGGCCCTGGCCGCCGACACCACCGGCAAATTCGACTTCCTCAGCAGCTACGTGGACGATCTCCCCTCGGTCCTGGACCTGGATGCCATCCGCGAAGCCGGGGTCCGGATCGGGGCCGACCCCATGGGCGGAGCGTCCGTGGACTACTGGGGCGAGATCGCCGAGCGCCACCAGCTGAACCTGACCGTGGTCAACCCCACCGTGGACCCGCAGTGGGCCTTTATGACCCTGGACTGGGACGAGAAGATCCGGATGGACTGCTCCTCCCCGGCGGCTATGGCCTCGCTGATCAAGCGCATGTCCGACGGCGGTGCTGGCGCCGCTTTCGATGTTGCCACCGGCAACGATGCGGATGCAGACAGGCACGGCATCGTGACCCCAGATGGCGGGCTGATGAATCCGAACCACTACCTCGCCGTCGCCATCGACTACCTGTACCGGAACCGCAGCGGCTGGAACCCCGGGTCTGTGGTGGGCAAGACCCTGGTGTCCTCCTCCATCATCGACCGCGTCGCCGAGAGCCTGGGCCGCAAGCTCGTGGAGGTCCCAGTGGGCTTCAAATGGTTCGTGCCCGGCCTGCTCTCCGGCGAGGGCGCGTTCGGTGGCGAGGAATCCGCCGGCGCTTCCTTCAACAAGAAGGACGGCAGCGTCTGGACCACGGACAAGGACGGCATCCTGCTGGCCCTGCTCGCCTCGGAAATCACGGCTGTGACCGGCAAGTCCCCGTCACAGCTCTACCAGGGCCTGACGGACCAGTTCGGCGCCCCCGTGTACGCCCGTATCGACGCCGCCGCAACACGCGAGCAGAAGTCGGCACTGGGCAAACTCTCGCCGACGGACGTTACGGCCACGGAACTGGCGGGCGAGGCCATTACCGCCAAGCTCACCGAAGCACCCGGCAACGGTGCCTCCATCGGCGGCCTGAAGGTGGTTACGGAGAACGCCTGGTTCGCCGCACGCCCGTCCGGCACCGAGGATGTCTACAAGATCTACGCCGAGTCCTTCAAGGGCGAGGACCACCTCAAGCAGGTCCAGGCCGAAGCCAAAGCCCTGGTGGACAGCGTCATCGCCTAGGGTTCATCGCCCCGGCTGTTTCGTCCCGGCCCCAGAGCCGGAGGACACGCCGGACGGTACGGTCACCGTCCGGCGCCATGTCCACCAGCGCGATCCAGTCAAGAACGACGACGTCTCCCGGATATAGCCGTTTGTCACCGTGGTGTGACACGTGGGGCCGGTAGCCGGACAGGGTGTGCGCGGGGGTGAGGACTTTGCCGCCCAGGCTGCCGACTGCTGCGACCAGCTGTTCGTGAAGGGTTTGCAGGTCCCGTTGCGGCTGGATCAGGCTGACGGGAACGGAGCCGTTCCGGCCGAACCCCGCGTCGTTTCCCACCGTGAGCCGGGCCCCGAGGGCTGCCCCGGCCGGCGCCTGGGCGAGTGCTGCGAGGCGTTCGGCAGGGTCGGCACCATCTGTAGCGCCGACGTCGAACCTCACCAGCGTGATGTGCAGCGGCCAGTCGGAGCGCAGGAACACCAGCCCCTCCGCCACAGGTTCGACAAAGGCAACCAGGATGAGGTTCCGCACGGGCATAGCCCCAGTCTCCCACCCCGGACGCTCTCTCACTTAATGCCGGTTAAACGCCAACGCTCTTTCACGAATGAGAGAGCGTTGGCGGAAAAGGCGCATTAAGTGAGAGAGCGTTCCGGCAGGCTCGACCACCCGCCGGGGGAGGTTAGACGGTGCGGACGACCTCGTCGTAGGAGAACTTGGGCTTGGCTTCGCCCCAAGCGTCCTCGGCGGGCTGGCCGATGTTGACCACCAGGAAGCTCTTCTGGTCGCCGGCCGGGAAGAAGGCGGCGTCGATGGCGGCGAAATCGGCACCGGTCATGGGGCCGGCAGCGAAACCGAGCGACCGGACGGCCAGGATGAAGTAGCCGGCCTGCAGGTGGGCGTTGTTGTTGCCCGTGGCGGCAGCCAGTTCCGGGTTGGCGTCGTACATGGCCTTCGGGGCGTTGTAGCCGGGGAGGAAGTTGTCCCACTGGCCTGCCCAGTCGGTGTCGTAGCTGAGGATCGCCACGAGCGGGGCGGATGCCGTCTTGGCCTTGTTCCCGTTGGCGAGGGCATCAACGAGGGTGGCGCGGGCTTCGGCGGAGCGGACGTACGTCACGCGCAGCGGCTGCGAGTTGAAGGCAGTGGGGCCGTACTTGGTGAGTTCGTAGATGGCCTGCGCCTGCTCGTCGGTCACCTCTCCGGTGAAGGAGTTGGCGGTGCGGGCCTGGGCGAAAATGGCATCAACGGCGGCCGAATCGATAACCGCTTCTTCGTGGGCAATGGTCATTTGCGTACCTTTCGCTGCGCCGCCCCGCGTGCCGGGGTGGCCTGTTCGCTTTCTATAGTTGCAACTTCAACTACCCGTGTCCTCTTCCCGTGACGGCGCGTGACGTTAGCCACAGCAGCACCCGGCAGCAGCCTGGCCGCCAGCTCTGCAAAGCTTGGCGGTATTCTGGAGCCAGTTGATCTCGCCCCTGCGGCACCCCCTTGAAAGGCCTCCGCCCATGAGCATGCTCGGAATCAAATGGAAGCTGCACGGCACCGGCAGGTCCATCAAGCCTGGCCACGTGGTGGCCCCCGATGAGCGGCTTGCCTGGCCGCTGACCATTGGCGTGGGCATGCAGCACGTGGTGGCCATGTTCGGCGCCACCTTCCTGGTGCCCATCATCACGGGTATGCCGCCCGCCACCACCCTGTTCTTCTCCGGCATCGGCACATTGCTGTTCCTGGTAATCACCAAGGGCCGGGTGCCCAGCTACCTGGGCTCAAGCTTTGCGTTCATCGCCCCCATCATGGCGTCGCAGCAGCAGTTCGGCGTCCCCGGAGCGCTGGGCGGCGTGGTGCTGGCCGGCGCCGTCCTGGCCCTGGTGGGCGCCATCGTGCAGAAGTTCGGTGCGGGCTGGATCAACCGGCTCATGCCGCCCATCGTTACCGGCGCGATCGTGGCGCTCATTGGCCTTAACCTCGCCCCCGCGGCCAAAAACAATTTCGACGCCGCCCCGGTCACCGCCGTGATCACGCTGGCCACCATCATCCTGGTCAGCGTCCTGTTCCGCGGAATCCTGGGCCGCCTCAGCATCCTGGTGGGCGTGGTGGTGGGCTACCTCGTGGCCATGCTCCGTGGGGAGGTCAGCTACGACAAGATGGACGCCGCCGCCTGGGTGGGCCTGCCCCAGTTCCAGGCCCCCGAATTCCACCTCGGCATCCTGGGCCTGTTCGTTCCAGTGGTGCTGGTGCTCGTGGCCGAGAACATTGGCCATGTAAAGTCGGTGGCTGCCATGACTGGCCAGAACCTCGACGGCGTCTCCGGCCGCGCCCTGATGGCCGACGGTGCCGCCACCGTCCTGGCCGGCTTCGGCGGCGGATCCGGCACCACCACCTACGCGGAGAACATCGGCGTTATGGCCGCCACCAAGGTCTATTCGACGGCGGCCTACTGGGTGGCGGGCATCTTCGCCATCCTGCTCAGCTTCTCCCCTAAATTCGGTGAGCTGATCGCCACCGTCCCGCCGGGTGTGCTGGGCGGTGCGGCCACCATGCTCTACGGCATGATCGGCATCCTGGGCGTGAAGATCTGGGTGCAGAACAAAGTGAACTTCTCCAACCCCGTGAACCTGACCACCGCCGCCGTCGCCCTGATCATCGGCATCGCGGACTACACCTGGACCATCGGCGAGCTCAAGTTCACGGGGATCGCCTTGGGTTCGGCCGCCGCGCTGGTGATTTATCACGGCATGAAGGCCATCGCGAAGGCCCGTGGAACAGTGGCGGAACCCGAAACCGAGCAGGCCGGGTTGCCTCCTGCCGCCAAGGCCGCTATCAACGCTGCGGCCAAGAAGCGGGCACCGAAGAAGCGCTAGCGCTGGCTAGGCGGCGTCGTGTGAACCGGCATCGCCGTGGCCCACACCGAAGACCGGCCCCGGCAGAGGACGCTTCGGCGCCAGCGCCTCACCGCCGTGGGGCAGCAGCCTCTGCAGGACCCACGGAAAGAAGTACCGCCTCGCCCAGATCAGGTCCTCCGCCCTGGCTTGGGTCCAGCCATGGGCCGGGACCGGCCGCGGCTGCAGGGGCTTGAGGGAATGCGGCACAGCGAGCGCGTCGAGGGCGGCAACGGCAACAATGTGATGGCCCAACGGCGATAGGTGGAGCCGGTCCCTGTCCCACATCCGGGCGTCCCTAAGCGCGGGAAGGCACCAGAGGTCCACCATCAAGGCCTGATGGTGGATGCCGATCGTGTGCAGGTGCTCGTTGTAGATAGCCAGCCGGCCCCGGACCTGCCCCAGAACAGGGGTGCCGCCCCAGTCCGGCGCCGCGAACAACATGACTGTGGCCCCGGTTTCCGTCAGTTCACCAACGGCCTGATCCATCTTCCCGGCCAGTTTGTCCGGGTCCCCGCGCCGGAACACGATGTCGTTGCCTCCGCCGGACATCGCCACGAGGTCCGGCTTCAGCGCCATGGCAGCCTCGAGCTGCGTGTCGACGATTTCCTGGAGCACCATCCCCCGCACCGCGAGGTTGGCGTAGGCGAAGCCATGCTGCCCGATGGCGAGTTCCTCGGCCGCCCTGTCAGCCCAGCCCCGGTACCCGCCGATGCTGCGCGGTTCGGGGTCACCGATTCCTTCCGTGTAGGAGTCACCGAGGGCGACGAAGCGGTGCCAGGGGTGCCGCTGGCCGGGGGTATTTCCGCTCCAGGTTTCCTGCTGGTCGATGGTCATGCCGGCCGTCCTTTCGCCGTTCTGGAAGGGGCCTTGTTCCGGGCAGCTCCTGCATCGGGCGGTTGGCCCAACTCAGCCGGAGCCAGCAGTCGGAAGTCCTCAACGTCGTCGGCCATCTCCCGCCGCGGCCCCGAAACGTCCCTTACGGGCCCTGGCACCACAACATTCAAGGCCGCACCATGAAGGTCCAATTCGTGGTGCGAAGCCTCGCGCTGCAGGAAGCGCAGGGCACCCTCACGGCTGAGCCCGTACTCGTCCATCAGGCTTCGCACCGCCAGGTCAACCAGCACCAGTGAGCTCTGTGCCACGGCAATTCCCGCCGCTGCCTCCGCGCGCTCTGCCACCCGGACCACCACGCGCAGGGCACGCGCAAGCTGCCGTGCGTAGCTTTGGGTGCGGAGGAGATCGTCGCTGGCGAAGGTATGGGGCGAGGAGGCGTAAAGGTTAATGGCGGCGCTGGTCAGGCCCTCGGAGACGATGGGCATTGACAAAAGAGACTGCACGCCGTGCCCGGCCGCGGCATTTGCGTACCCGGGCCACCGCCGGTCCCGGCCCAGATCGGACAACAGCACGAACTCGCCGCTCCGCAGGGCCTCGATGACGGGTCCGTCGGCGAAGGAACACTGTTCCCGGTCTGCCTCGCGTGCCTGCTCGCTGCTCGCAGCGAGGGTGCGTGCCTTCCCCAGGCGGAAAAGGGTGGCGGCCCAGCCGATGCCGCGACGCTCACCCTTGATGTCCCTCATAAACTCCTGGGTGACTTCCTGGAGGTAGGTTTCCACGTCCTTGCTGTCGAAAACCGGCTCTGGGGGAAGTGGGAGCGATCCCCAGCCAATCCGCCCCGCGGGTTCAGCGGCCATGTTGCACGCCTTGCTTGTAGCGCTGCGGCCCACTGCAAAACCTCGTGCTTACAGAATACGACGCATCGCACCGTTGGCGGGAGGGGGCAGGCCAGTTCCTGGCTAGTCGACGGCGGTGGCTTAGTCGACGGCGCCGCTGTTGCCTGCGTACGCTGCCACAGGTTCGGCCAGGACGACGTCGTAGGCTTCCACCCGGCGGTCCGTCACCGTAGTGGGGGACTCAAGGTGGACGGCCCCCGAGGGCAGGATGCCGGCGGCACCGTACCTCTCCATGACCTGCCACTGGGCAACCACGTCCTCCCCTGCATGATCCGCAGGCAGGCTCGGCCAGAAGCTGAAGCCGCCGGCATCGCGAAGTGCTTCGCGCCGGTAGAGCACGCACCCGCCGAGCCACGCCACCCGGTACGGCAGCCACTCCCCCGGCGGCAGGGAAAGATCGGCACTGAGGTGGGTGAGGTTTGCGGCACTGTGCAGCGGCCAGCGCTCAAAGCCGGGGGTGCCGGGACGAATGCGTTCCGGCGTTACGGGTCCGTCCCAGACTTCAAAGCCCTCCGTCTGCTCCGGCCGCCTGTCGTCAAGGTAGGACAGGCCCTGCGGCGCCATGCCCACAAAGCCGCAGTCCAGCTCGTCAAGTGCCCGGTTCATCCGCTCCAAGGCACCTGGTTCCAGCCACACATCGTCGTCAAGGAAGAGGCACTTGGCCGCATTTGACTGGTCGAGCAGGAACTGGCGGTGCTCAGCGAGCCCCCGCCGCGGCAAGTGCCGCAGCAGCGTGACCGGCCGGCCCTGGGCTTCGAGGACCCGAACCATGGCAGCAGCCGCAGGATGCTCCCAGGCGGGCGCATCGCTGGACTGGTCGCTGACCACTACCCGGAAGGAAGGATCAGCCTGCCCGGCCAGGCCCGACAGAGTTACTGCCAGCTCGGCGGGGCGGTTGCACGTGGGTACCAGCACGTCCACGTCCACCCGTTCCGGCACCCCACCACGGCCTGCCCATTGTCCTGATGATCTCCTGCTCACAGCCCACCTCCGGGCGCCTGCATCGGCATAGATAGCGAATGGGTTTCGTCGTGTCCTGTACCCACATCCCCGGGATGTATGCGGCCACGGCAAAGGCCTCCGGCCGCTGCCACAGTGGACAGCAGGCGGAGGCCTTCAACGGTTCGTGCGGCTGGGCTCAAGCAGCCGCGGCGGCCCGGTCAGCCGGCGTCGAAGCTTTCCCCGCCGTCGTCGTTCGGGGATTTCTCCCGGGGCAAATCATTGCCGGTTCCGTCCGGAATGCCCGCTGCTTCCTGCCCGGACTCAGAGGACACGGGAGCGGATCCCTTTGAATCGTCGTTGTTCTCGTCGATTTCAGCCGCACTCGAAGGAAGGTCCACGTCGCGGGGCAGGGGGTCGCTGCCGGTGCCGGACTGCGGCTCGTTGGTGTCCACGCTTCCTGCCCCGCCGTCGCCGGTGGTGGCCGAGCCGTTGGCCGTGCCCTGGGTTCCTCCCAGTTCCTGCTCTGCGGTGGGAGTGCCGTATCCGCCCGGATCGGTCTCCGGCTGGGCCTGCTGGTTTTCCTGCGTCATTATTCCTCCTGCTTGTGCGTTGGATGGATGGTGGCTTGGACCTTGAATGGGACCCGGGCTGCTCAGAGCCCCTTTCCGCCGGTCACCGGCAGCACGGCCCCGGAAATATAGGACCCGTCCTCCGAGGCCAGCAGGACATAGGCTGCGGCGAGCTCGGCGGGCTGGCCGGCCCGTTCCAGCGGCGTGTCCTGTCCGAACTTCGGAAGCTTGTCCGGCCACTCGGTGGCCGGGATCAACGGGGTCCAGATGGGTCCCGGAGCCACGGCGTTCACCCGGATCCCCTTGGACCCCAGTTCCTGCGCCAGCGCCTTGGTGAAAGCCACCTGCGCGGCCTTGGTCATGGCGTAGTCGATGAGGCCCGGCGACGGGTTGAAGGCCTGGATCGAGGCCGTGGTGATGATCGAAGCGCCCGGCTTGAGGTGGGGCACGGCGGCCCTGGCCGTCCACAGCAGCGAGTAGAGATTGGTCTTAAAGACCCGGTCGAATTCCTCCGTGGGCAGCGATTCAAGGCTTTCGCGGTTCTTCTGGTACGCGGCGTTCAGCACCACTACGTCCAGGCGGCCGAATTCTGCCGCCGTTTCGTCAGCAATCCGGGTACTGAATTCTTCCTCGCGGCCGTCGCCGGCAAAAAGCAGGACCCTCCGGCCCGCCTTCCGGATCCAGTCCGCGGTGTCCTGGGCGTCCTCCTCCTCTTCAGGGAGGTAGGAGATGGCCACGTCGGCCCCTTCGCGGGCGAACGCGATGGCCGCCGCCTTGCCGATGCCCGAATCTCCACCGGTGATGAGGGCGGCCTTGCCCTGAAGCTTCCCGTGCCCCTCGTAACTGAGTTCCCCGTGGTCCGGTTTGGGATCCATGGGTGCCGTCAGGCCGGGCTGCTTCTGTTCCTGCTCCGGAAAAGGCCCTGCGTGGTAGCCGCCCCGGGGATCCTTCGGCTGGTCCGCCTGCTTGTCCGTCCCGCTCATAGTCCGCCTCCTCACTGTGTCCGTTTCCACCGTGTCGTTTTCCACTGTGTCGGTCGGTTTCAACTGTGTCGGTTTCGAAGGGCGTGTGCACCGGCCCTTCGAAGCTATCCCGGCCGGAGGAGTAAAGTCCACCGTTCCGGGCGAATAATCAGTAAACTTATCAAATGGCAGGCGCGGTGCAACATTGCCCCCGCTTGTGGGTAGGCAGGGAGTAGAAGGATACCCAGGCACTGGTGGGGGCTGGAGGGAGAGGCAATGTCCGACGTGGAGGACTACACAGGCCGGACCGGCCGCAACGAAACCCGCGAGGAGCAGATGGACCGCAACTGGGCGGAACTGCTGCAGGAGCTGCGGGTGCTGCAGACCGGCGTGCAGATCCTTGCGGGATTCCTGCTGACCCTGCCGTTCCAGTCGCGCTTTGAAGAGCTTGACGACTTCCAGGTGGCCCTGTACCTGGTCAACGTGGTCATCGCAGCCCTGACCACAGCGTTTATCCTCCTGCCGGTCAGCGTGCACCGGAGGCTGTTCCGGAAGCGGCTGAAGGAGACCCTGGTGTCGAGCGCCGATTTCATCACGAAGATTGCGCTTGCCGGCATAGGGCTCCTGAGCGCCGGAACCGCCGCACTGGTGTTCGACGTGACGGCCGGCCGGTCAGCCGGCCTCACCGCCGGAGGCGTACTCCTTGCCGTCCTGGTGGTCCTCCTGGTCTATGTCCCGCTGCACCTGAACAGGCGCGCCACGGCAGGACGCTAGCCTGCCTGAAGCCGGCTTCAAACCCCTTGTTTTGACCCTTTGACCGTTACCCCTGAACCCGACAGGAGAACTTCATGCGAACGTTTTTTCGGACAGCCCTGATGGCACTGCTGCTCGTTGCCGCACCGGCGCTTTCGGCCGGAGCCGCCCAGGCGGCGCCAAGCCCGTTCGGGCAGCACATCACGGCATCCCCCGGAGGGGCGTGGGCGCAGTCGGCCGCATCTCCCACACCATCCCCCGGAGATACCGCCTCAACCGGCCCTGCCAATCCGGGCACCGGCGAATCGGCGCAAAACGAGTCCACCCGGCTCGATTACACGCCGTGGGTGATCGGCGCGGTGGTCCTGGTGGTCGTGATCCTGATCCTGATCTGGCGCCGCCGCCGCAACACCACCATCGTTTAGCCGGGCAGCCTTTAGCCAGCCGCTGCCGGGCTAGGCACCCTCGAGTACCTGGCTCGTTGCCCAGGCCAGGTACTTCGCGGCGTTGGCCACAGCGTCGTCGGGACTGGAAGCCACGTCCAGCAACTGCGCTGCGGCGACCACACCATGCCCGGCAAGGTCTTCCGGGGTTACCAGGATGCGGCCGGCCACCACGATCACCGGAATGCCACGTTCCCGCGCAGCATCCGCGAGCGCAATCGGAGCCTTTCCGGTCAGCGACTGGCCGTCCATGGACCCTTCCCCGGTGATCACCAGGTCAGCCTCGGCGAGCTGGTCCGCCAGGCCGGTCAGTCCAGCCACCAGCGCGAAGCCGCCTTCGAGTGCGGCGTCAGTGAAGGCAAGGAACGACGCCGGGAAGCCGCCGGCGGCGCCCGCTCCCTCGACGTTGACGTCCCGGCCCGTCGCCTCCCGCAGAAGGGATGCCCAGTTGCGCAGCCCGGCGTCGAGCAGTTCCACGGCTTCCTCGTCGGCGCCCTTCTGCGGGGAGAAGACGTGGGCAGCTCCCAGCGTTCCGTACAGCGGGTTGCGCACGTCGACGGCGATGCGGAAGCTGGCAGCGGCCAGCCGGGGGTCAAGCGCAGTGGTGTCCAGTGCCACAACGTCTGCGAGCGAACCGCCACCGAGCGGCACCACATTCCCGGCGGCGTCGAGCGGCTTCAGGCCCAGGGCGCGCAGGGCCCCGCTGCCGCCGTCGGTCATGGCGGATCCGCCGAGCCCGAGGACGATTTCCGTGGCTCCCGCGTCCAGGGCGGCCGCTATCAGCTGGCCGCAGCCGTAGCTGTGGGCGCGCAGGGCATTGGCCGGGGTTGGCTCCATCTCGGCAAGGCCGGAGGCCTGGGCGGTTTCAATCACAGCGGTGACCTTGCCGCCGTCGGCTTTCCTGATGGCCCAGGCTGCGCCAACCGGGGCAAGGATGGGGCCCACCACGGCGTTGATCCGCTCTTCGTAGCCGGCTGCCACCGCGGCTTCCAGGGTGCCCTCGCCGCCGTCGGCTATGGGGAACTGCGTGGCGACGGCGTCCGGGTAGACGCGCAGGGCGCCCTCGGCGATGGCGGCGGCCGCTTCAGCAGCCGTAAGGGAACCCTTGAACTTGTCCGGAGCAATAAGAATGCGCATAGGCACCATCATGCCAGCAGCCACTGGGAAAGCGCTTGCCCTGCAAGTAATACGGGCGTGCGCTACTTATGGAGTCCCGGCCGTAAAGCCCAGGCGAGCGAAGCTCTAACCTGCTGACTGTTCAACGGCGTTCAGCCGACGGCGGCTACCCCTGCCGCCATTCATGGCTGGTGATGTGGGACCCGCCCTGCGGACCCATCTGCAGCATGCCGCCGTCCACGGCCCAGGAGGCGCCGGTGACGTAGCTCGAGGCGGGGGAAGCCAGGAACGCGATCACCGCGGCGATTTCCCTTGCGTCGCCGGGCCGTCCCAGCGGAACGCCGGGCCTGTCCTTGGCGGTGGGATCTTCGTTCTCCTGCCCCGTCATAGGGGTGGCTATTTCGCCGGGGGCCACGCTGTTGGCGGTGATGCCGTGCTCGGCAAGTTCCAGGGCCAGCGTTTTCATGAGCCCGCCCAGTCCGTGCTTGGAGGCGTCGTAGGCGGAGGATCCCACCCGCGGCTGGAATTCATGGACGCTGGTGACTGCCACCAGGCGCCCGCCCTTTCCGGCGTGGACCATGCGCCGGGCTGCGGCCTGCAGGCAGACGAACGCGCCATTGAGGTTCGTGTCCAGTGTCTGCATCCACGTTTCGACATCCAGGTCCAGGAATTTTGTCCCGTCACCGGTCCCCGCGTTGTTCACAAAGACGTCCACGCCGCCGAGCTCTTCCGCCAGTTCATCGATGACGGCGCCGGCGCCCTGGAGATCAGTGGTGTCCAGCTGCCGCACCACCGCCTTGCGGCCCAGGCTGCGGACTTCTTCCGCCGTTGCCTCAGCCCCGGCCTTGTCAGAATGCCAGGTGACACCGATATCCATCCCCGCTTGGGCCAACGCCACGGCAGTGGCCTTGCCGATTCCGGAATCTGATGCGGTGACAATGGCGGTGGCGGGGCTGAAACCTGTGGTGTCCTGCATGGTGGATCCTCTTGGCAATCAGGTTGGCAATCAGGCGGGGCGGCTTTGGCGATTAGGCTGGGCGGCGCAGTTCCGGCGGTGGCGGATACTCGCCGTCGTCCGTTTCCGGCAGCCTGTCCGGGACCGCCATGAGCGGGACAGCAAAGGTCACCACCGGCCGGGGGTGGGCCTCATCGGCGGATCTGACGGTCAGGCTCCGGGTTCCGGGCGGCACCGAGGGGGTGAAGACCTGCAGGTTCCGCGAGCCGATGTTCGCGGACCTGAGCAGCGAGTATTCGGTGCCGAAGTGGTCCTGGAGGATGATGACCGGTTCCGGTTCGTTGTCGGAGGCCAGCTGGATGTTGACCACCAGGCCCGTGGACCAGATTTCCACTGACAGCACGGTGAAGGCGGTGGAATCCGTGACATGCCGGCCGTAGGTGGGTGGCAGCAGCATCCCGCGGAGGGAACCGGTTGGGATAAGTTCGCGCATTGTTGTTCCTGTAGGTTATGCGCCTGCCGACGACGGGACAGCGCCGGAGGTTCTCCGGCGCAGGTCTTGTGGGGGTACGGCAGGACGGATGCGGCTTAGGCGTCTTCCCGGCCGGGATTTTCCAGCCGGAAGAAATTTGATTGTTGGCCGTCGCTGCGCTGTTCCTGGTAAATGAAATTCAGTCCCCGGGAGTCGAAGGTTTCAAACCATTCCTCCCAGCTGATGTGGCGAAGCTTGTCGTTTTCACCGCCGAAATCGATCCGCAGCACACCGAGATGGTCACCATGTTCAGTGCCTTCCACAGTGGCGGGAACGCCGTCGCGTTCCTCCGCCCACTGCCTGATGACTTCGTGATGCGTGGTGACCAGGCTGCGGCCCTCGCGCTCCGGCTCGTCCTCCGGTGAGGTGACCTCCTGCGAGTACTTCAGGGATTTTGATGACTCCGGGCCAGTGCGGACCTTTCCGCCATCCGGTCCTGCTCCCAGATCTTCTTCGTCCCGGTCCGCGTCAGCTTCGCGCGTGTTGTTGCCTTTGTCCTGTGCCATGATGGCCATCCTTTCCCCTGGAGGTAGCTAGTAAGTCTACTTACTATGGAGCCTCCGGACCAGCCTCCATGTCAAGGGCAGGGCTGGTGGCCGCTGGGCACCCTCAGGCCGGGAACGGCTGGCGGCGCGGGCGCAGCACGGCGTAGTAGCCGGGAATCCGGCTCTGGGCGGGCACGCCGGTCACTGGATTCGTTTCGATGGCAACATCGCCGTCCTCCAGGAGCTCCCAGGCCTCCCCTGGCAGGATGCTGGATCGCTCTTCAGGGCCAAAATGGCCCGGCATCGGCAGTTCGCGGATGGCCCGTTCGAGGGGTGCCGGGATGTCTTTGGCTGTTGCGCCCAGATGCGAGACGTAGTCCAGGGGGTTGCCCTGGAAGTTGGTTTCGGCAAGGAAGACCGTGCCGCCGCTGCCTGCCAGGACCCGAAGGTTCTTCACCAGCGCTGCCTGGTCGGCAGGACCCAGGACGTGGAGCACACCGCGGATAAACACGTTGGCGCCGCGTTCGCCGGCGAGCCCGCGGGCGGCGCCGGGCGCTGTCATGTCCCGGGCTTCGAACCGGATGCGCCCGGCCAGGCCTGCCTGCGCTTCCGACTCCGCGCGTGCCCGGGCCACAGCATGGGCGGACACGTCCACACCGACCACCTCGGGGAAGGTTCCGGCCAGCGCGCGGGTGAAACTGCCGTGTCCGCAACCCACGTCAACCAGGGGAAGTTCCGGATCCAGATGGCGCAGCAGTACGTCCCGGTAGCCGAGGAACTCATGGTCCCGGCCGGAATCCCACAAAACCTCGCCGCCCGGTCCGGTGGCCCTGATGCCTGCCCAGTATTTGTCCCACGCCAGGCGCCGGTCTTTGGGCGCAGAACGGGACAGCCGGGCAAGCTTGGGGATCATCAGGTACTTCTGCCAGGAGGAGCGCACCGATTTTGCTGGGGAGGACACAGCCCAAATATATGTCGCACATCTGTCAACCCAGCAGTTTTCAGGCGTTACGGCGGTGCGCCGGGGTCCGGAAAAGGGCCTCGTTCCGTCATGCTGGTGCGATGTGCGGCTTCCGAGGGAGCATCCGGGGTGCGCCGCCCTACAATGTAGTCAACTGGGAGCGAAGGGGGCATTGTGGCGGCTGATTTGCCGTGGGACCCGTCTGTGCCACGCACCGCTTATGTAGCGGACCCCGACGACGGGCGGCTGGCTCTGAATGCGCGTGCACTGCGCGAAGCCGGTTACGAAGTCCGCACCGCGTGCGATGCAAGCGGCCTCGCCCGCTTGCTGGCTGCAGGCGAACCTTCCGTCATCGTGGTGGACACCTCCTTGTCCGCGGTCGAAGCAGAGGCGCCAGTCCTGGTGATGGTGGATCTGGACAGCGCGGCCGAACTGGCAGCCATGCAGCCTCCCGGCGTCCACGACTGCATCGCCAAACCCCCGCCGCCCAAGGAACTGGTCCACCGGGCCACGTCCCTGATCAGCCAGGTGGCCCGGCGCAGGATCGCCCGGCAGGAGGCTGAGGCGCTGCGTGAACAACTCCGGCAGGTTTCCGCCGCTGTGCGCGGAACCAACGATCCGCAGGAGATCGCCGGCCATGTGGTCGCTGGCTTCGGGCGGACGTTCAAGGCAGACCACGTCCGGCTGACCACGTTCGAGGACGAGCGGGTTCCCCCCATCACCGCCGCATGGACCAGGCCGGGCCTTGAACCGCTGGCTGACACCGCGCTGCCGGACGAGGACTCCGCCCGGCAGACGGCCGACATGCTGTGGGCCGGGGCCGAAACGTTGAGCTCCTCCGAGGGGTCCGAGGAGGACGGGCAAACAGGCGAGCCCGGAGGCCTGCGCCTTGGCCCTGCAGCCTCGCTGCTGGCGGTGCCGATGGGTGAAGGCAGCTCCTCGCTGGGCATCATCTGGATCGCCATGCTGGACGAGCCGCGGCAATGGTCCCGCGCAGAGCTGGGCCTGATCCAGCACGTGGCCGGCAATGCAGCACACGGGCTGATCCAGAGCCACCTGATCAGCAGCCAGCAGCAGGTGGTCAAGCAGCTGCGGCAGCTGGACAAGGCGAAAACCGACTTCCTCGCCACAGTGAACCACGAGCTGCGGACCCCGCTGACGTCCATCATGGCCTACCTGGACATGATCCAGGAAAGCACCGAGCAGCCCGTATCCCCCGAAGTCCACCAGATGCTGGACATCGTGGTCCGCAATACCGAGCGGCTCCGGATGCTGATCGAGGACATGCTCAGCGTGTCCCGCAACGGCCTCGAAGACAATCTGATGCATCTCACCCCGGTGCGCCTGGGCCAGACGCTGGACCTGGTGGCGGGGGCGCTGCGGCCCCTGGCCCAGCTGCAGAACGTCACTATTGCGGTGGATCCTGCACCGGAGGACCCCGAAATCCTGGCCGACGAGGTGCAGCTGCAGCAGGTATTCACCAATCTGGTGTCCAACGCCATCAAATTCACGCCAAGCGGCGGCCGGATTGAGGTGGGAAGCGAGTCCCATGCGGCGGCAGACGGCACCCGCTGGGCAACCGTCAGCGTGGCTGACACCGGCATCGGCATCTCCAGCGAGGAAATCGACCACGTTTTCACCAGGTTCTACCGGGCGTCCAATGCCATGTCCGGAGCCATTCCCGGAACCGGGCTGGGACTGGCCATTACCAAGGACATTGTGGCCCGCCATGGCGGCCGGATCGACGTGGCCTCCACCCTGGGCTCCGGCACCACCGTCACAGTGAGCCTTCCACTGGATATTGACCGCAACCGGGCCAACTGAGCGCGGAAGGAGGAACCGATGTTTGCCGACAACGACCCCCGGCTTTCGCAACTGCTCGAAGGCATTGTGCGGCTGGCATCGGGAGACCTTAATTCACGGATCAACGTTTCTGAAGCCCGCGACGAACTTGATGCCATCATTATGGGCACCAACCTCCTGGCCGAGGATCTTCAGATCATCTACGAAGAACTCGAACAGCGGGTGCAGGTACGCACCCAACTCCTGCACGAAGCCCACCTGGAAATGCAGAAAATGGCCATGCAGGACCCCTTGACCGGCCTGGCCAACCGCTCTGCGCTCATCGACGCCTTGAGGGCCGCCATCGAGGACAGCGCGGATGAGGGGCCCGTGATCCTGCTGATGGACCTGGACGCCTTTAAGTCCATCAACGACAGCCTCGGCCACACCGCCGGCGACCAGGTACTGGTCACGGTGGGCGAACGGGTCCGCGCGGCGGTGCGGGACACGGACGTCGTCGCCCGGCTGGGCGGAGACGAGTTCGCAATCGTGATGCCGGCGGTCTCCGCCGACCAGGCCGCCATCGTGGGGCACCGCATCCTGGCGTCGCTGAATGACCCGATCGAGCTGCCGGGGAGGAGCGTGCGCTGCGGGGCCAGCATCGGACTGAGCGTTGGCGGCGCCGGCCAGACGCCCGAGGACATGCTGATGGAGGCCGACGTCGCCATGTACGCCTCCAAGGCTGAGGGGCAGAACAGGCTCCACCGGTTCGAACCCGGCCTGCTGCTGGTACGCAGGCTCCGCAGCCAACTGGTGGAGGACCTCCGCACCGCTATCAGGACCGACGGATTGACCCTGCACTACCAGCCGGTAGTGGAGCTGGGCTCCGGCCGGATCGAAGGCGTGGAGGCGCTGGTCCGCTGGAACCACCCCACCCGCGGGCTCATAATGCCCGACGAATTCATTCCGTTGGCCGAGGAGGCCGGGCTGATCTCCGAACTGGGGCTGTGGGTGCTGCGGGCCTCGGTGCGCCAGCTGCGGGAATGGATCGCCGGACAGTTCGTGGACCAGCGCTTCTCCGTGCGGATCAACATCTCCGCCACGGACCTGCAAAGCCTCCAGTTCATTGAGGATGTGCGGAACGTCCTGAAGGAAACCGGCGTCCGGCCCGAACAGGTGGTCCTGGAACTGACCGAGGTGGCCATCGTCAAGGGCAATGAACTGGACCGTTACTCGCTGGGCGGGCTGCGCGGCCTCGGCGTCGGGATCGAAATCGATGACTTCGGAACGGGCTATTCGTCCATCAGCTATCTGCGCCGCTTGCCCGTGGACCGGGTCAAGGTGGACCGCTCGCTGATCGACGGCCTTGGCACCGATCCAGGCCAGCCGGCACTTGTGGCGGCTGTCCTGCAACTCATCCGGGCCTGCGGCCTGGAGGCGGTCTGGGAAGGGGTCGAAACCGCGGAACAGGCGGAGATCCTCCGCGGCCTGGGCTGCCTCAGCGCCCAGGGCTATTACTTCAGCAGGCCGGTTCCGCCGGACCAGGTTCCCGATCTGTTGGCGGCACAGCCGGAAAGCGCTAACCAGTAAGGCGAAATGTACTGCGCTTTTGTCCGCCCCGATATACGATCATCGTGCTGGGTCTAATTTTCGTCACCGTGATTTTGCGGCTTGCCAGCATCATTGGACTTTAGAAGCGGTTATCAATTGAACATCAAAGGGCCATTGGGTCATTACTTCGTCAACTGGGGGCGTAGCTAATGTCGGTTCGAGTACAGGCGTGGGGAATCATCGCCGCTGTTTTGGGGGATCCGGATCCGTCCGGGGCCGCTGTCCGGCAACGCCTCAGCAAGAGCCTCGATGAGAATCCTGGCGTGCCCGAAAGGGCCTTGCTGGAGTATCTCCTGGAAACCCGCCGCAGCGACGCCAACACCGTTGAAACGCTGGACAGTGTCCGGAAAATGCGCCTGGAACCCAGCGCTATTCCGCCACAGCTTGCGGAACGGATTGATGCAATCCGCAGCATGTCCCGCATCAGCGCATTGCTTGAAAGCCAAATGCTGATGACGGCGTTCCAGCCCATTTATGGGCTGGCCGACGAAACAGTAGTGGGTGTCGAGGCGTTGTCGCGCTTTGTCAGCGACGACGGCGCGGCCGCGGAACTGTGGTTCGCCGAGGCAGCAGCCGTAGGCTTGGGCGCAAACCTGGAGTTTTCCGCGCTCGGGTCAGCCGCTGCCGCAGCCCGGGATCTCCCGCAAAACCTTTACGTCTCGCTGAACATTTCACCCACGTCCTGCCTGGATCCGCGGCTGCCGGAATTGTTCGAGCACATCGACCTGCCCATCAGCCGGGTGGTGCTCGAACTGACCGAATCCGTCAGTGACGAGGAGTACCCGCAGTTCATCGCCGCCATCAACCCTCTGCGCGACCAGGGCCTGCGCATCGCGGTTGATGACACCCACCCGGGGGCCGGTGCGCTGAGCCGGATGGTGCACCTGCGGCCGGACTTCCTGAAAGTCGGCCGGAACGTCATTGGCGATGTGGACAACGACGGCATCCAGCGCGCCCTTGCCGGCTGCCTGGTGGACTTCGCTGAGCAGATCGGCACCACTCTGATAGCGGAGGGCATCGAGACAGTCGGCGAGCTCAAGGTCCTGACGGAGCTGGGCATCAGCGCCGGCCAGGGCTACCTCCTGGGCCGGCCGTCGGTGCGGCCGCAGGACTGGGCGAGCTGGAACACCCGCCTGGACATGGACGGCCTGAAGAGCCAGCTTGTGGGCCCGGAACAGTCCGGGCACGTTTCGCCGCCCAAAGAGATGCACTGACAAACGACGTGCACTGATAACGAGCTGCACTGACTCAGGCCAGCCCGGCATGGGCCGGCCTGCTTACTCGTCGTGGCCCTGGTCGCCGCTCATTTGGTCCTCGGCCGGCGGCGTCTCGCCCGGAGGCACTCCCCCGCCGGGCTCCAGCCCCGTGACGTTGCCCTCCGCCGGGTCCGGATTCGGTGAGCCTGCAGAGTCCTTGCCTCCCTGTGGACCGGCGCCCTGCAGACCGGCGTCCGGGTGATGTTTGCCCGGCTGGTCTGGATTGGCGGGGTCGTTTTCCGGATGGTAACTGCTCACAGTATGGATCCTTCCTGCCCGGCCGCGGCCCATTGCCTCAGCTCTGGACTAATTGTAAGCATGCTGATAATTCTGGAAGGGTAATGCTCCGGAAAGTCCACTGGGGGCGCCGGAGCGCGATGTCGGAAGGAGCAGTCACATGGGTATCGGCGACAGCATCGGCAAGGCAGCAGAAAACGCCATGGAGGATCTCGCCGGAACGAGCGATCCCGCCGAGAAACGGGATGTTCCTGACCCCGCGGATCCCAACAGCGACGTGGAGGTCCACTCCTCCCTCAGCGAAGGGTCCAACGCCATGGAAGCCGAGAAGCAGAAGGCACCCGGGCTGAAGGCCGGACCAGCGCCAGGGCCGGTCTCGGAATCGCCCTTGGGCGGCGACGTTGACGACACCAACAATGATCGGGCGAACGACGACGGCGGGCTGGCCGGCAGTGCATCCGCTCCCGCCGGCGGGATGGAGTCAGGTGGCGGAGGCTCAACTCAGGGCGTTCCGGGGGTTTCCGGAGGATTGCCGGACAGCAACCCCGACGAGTTGAGGGCCGATCCGACCGAAGGTGACCAGGACCCGTCCACGAGCACAGGCCGGGACTATAAGGAATAGGCCAACAGGGAATAGCCCGCCCGGTCAGGACTCCTGCCGTCCGTCGGGCCACTCACCGCGTTCGCGCAGCACGTCCCGGAGCAGGTCCGCGCGGTCGGTGACGAGCCCGTCCACGCCCAGCTCCAGCAGGCGGCGCATCTCAACGGGATCGTTGATGGTCCAGACATGGACCACCAGCCCCAGGGAGTGCGCACGCCGGACAAACCCGGGGGTGACCACCTCGATCCCGCCCCTGCGCGCAGGCACCTGGAGGGCGTGGACATCATGCAGGATCCGGCGCATGGCCCAGCGGAAAACAGGTCCCGGCAGCAGCCGCCCCAACACAACAAACAGGGCCACCGGAACAGCGCCGGCTGACGACGCCACAGGCCGGCTCAGCAGCTTGAGCACGGCCCGCCGCCGCCGGTCCGAAAAGCTGGTCACCAGCACCCGGTGGTGCGCCTGGTGGCGTTCGATGGCGGCGGCAAGGCTCCGGACGGAGTTCCAGTCCTTGACGTCCACGTTGAGGCGCGCGCCGGGAAGCCCGGTGACCAGGTCATCAAAGGTGGGGACGGGCTCACGGCCTGCGATTTTCGCCAAGGCCACGTCGGCAGCTGTCAGGCTGGCGATGCGGCCTGCCCCGTCGGTCACCCGGTCCAGGGTCTCGTCATGGAAAACGAGCACCACCCCGTCCGCCGTGGTGTGGACATCCGTTTCCAGGTACTGGTAGCCGAGTTCGACGGCGGCGCGGAACGCGGACATGGAGTTCTCCAGCCCCTCGCGTGAAAAACCGCGGTGGGCCATGGCGACTGGCGGTTGGGCCCCCGTGCCGGTGTGGGTGAAGAATGGCAGACTCACGTTGTGAGCGTACCGGAGCGGGAGCACCCGCAGGGCGCTGCCGCCAAGCAGCCCCTAGTCTTCCGGGTGTATCTCCACACCGTCGCTGCAGTGCAGCAAGGTACGCCCGCGGCCGCCGTCGAGGTTCACCCATACCGCGGTATGGTCGCCGGTGATCGCGTCCACCAGCCCGCCCGTTTCAAAACCGGGCGTGAGGACCACGCGGACGCGGTCGCCCTGCCGGAGCTGTTTCCAGTGCGGAGCGGGCGTTGCCTTGCGCAGCGGCGCATCAGCAGCGCCGTGTTTTACAGTTCGTGCCATCGTTACCCCTTGAGCCGTAAGGGGAGGTGTTGCCCCCTGCTTCCACCTTAGGGAGCAAAGGTGAACGCCAGGTGAGCGCAGGCTGTGAAAAGGGCTTAGGGAAGCTGGACACCCAGCGAAGCCAGCCGGGCCTCGAGGACCTGGGCCACGCCGTCGTCGTCAAAATGCGGCGCCTGCTGCCCCGCGGCAAGGATGGCCTCCGGGTGTCCACTGGCCATCGCGTAGCCGTGGCCGGCCCAGCGGAGCATTTCGATATCGTTGGGCATGTCCCCAAAGGCCACAACGTCAGCGGCGCCAATGCCCAGCGAGGCCGCGTATTCCGCCAGCGTCACCGCTTTGTTGATACCGGGAAGGCACAGCTCCAGCATCGCAACCCCCGGCGAGGAGTGCGTGACGGCCGCCAGATGTCCGACGGCGGGCCGCACCTCGGCGAGGAAGTCGTCCGGGGTGCCCTCCCGGACGATCGCCAGGAACTTGACCACCGAGTCATCCGCGGCGAGGGTTTCGGCGAGCGGCGCGGGGGTGAACTCGCTGAGCAGTTCGCTGGATTCGTTCTCGATGAAGCCGGGTTCGAGGTGGAAGCCGGTCAGGGTTTCGGCGGCGAACAGGGCGGCAGGGCGGAGCTCCTTGATGATCCGGCGGACCTCCAGCACGGTCCCGATGGGCAGCGTGCGGGCGGACACCAGCTTTTCCGTTTCGAGGTCCCAGACGACGGCGCCGTTGGAGCAAATGACGGTGCCGGTGTGGCCCAGCTGGTCCTGCAGGGGGTGCAGCCAGCGCGGCGGCCGGCCAGTGACAAAGACGAGTTCGACGCCGGCGTCGCGGCAGGCGTGGAAGGCGCGGACGGTGCGGTCACTGATTTTTCCGTCGTGTCCAAGGATCGTTCCGTCAATATCGCTCGCTACCAACCGCATCCGGCAAGTCTACGTGGCCGTCCCCTGCTAGAAGCTTGCGACGGTGAGGCCCAGGCCCAGGAGGCCGCGGCCTGCCTGCTCAAGGATCGGATCGGTGGCCAGGGTCGGATGGTTGAGCAGGACGCTGACGTCGCGCTGGATCCGTTGAAGGGGGTGTGCAAGCCGGTGGGCGCTGCCGCCGGAGCCCGCCATGATCATGGTGACAGCCTGCGCGGACGCCTCGCCGCTGAGGGCAAAGGACAGCCGGTATTGCGCCCTTTCCTCCTCGGTCATGCCCGCGCCCGATACCTGCCCCGACTGCCGCCAATGGGACGCTGCTGCCAAACGCGCCGCCTCTGCCCAGTGCAGCCGCGCGGTAGTGACCAGTCCGTACGCCTGGGCAAACCGGGCCTGCGCGAGCGGCGAATCACCCTGGCGGTTCTCCGCCGTGTTCTTGACCTTGCGCTTGAGCATCTGTCCGCGGAACAGTTCCAGGGCATATTCCGCGGCGCCCAGGGCAGCGGACGGCGCCACGATGTTCAGGAGGGTGGCCATGGGCGTATGGATCATTGGATCCGGATGGATCCGGCTGCCGGGGTTGTCCGCAGCGGCCAGCAGTGACCATTCCATGGTTCTGTGGGCGGGGACAAACAGCCCCTCGGCGTGGATGTCATTGCTCCCGGTTCCCCGAAGGCCGGCGGTGTGCCAGGTGTCCACCACCTCCACATCATCAATGGGAACGAGGCACTGCAGCCTGACTTTGTTGTGCCCGGGCCCATCGTGTTCAACCGCCAGAAGTGCCCACTGTGAGTGCAGCACTCCCGAGGCGAAGCTCCAGCGGCCGGTGATGAGGAACCCGCCAGGCACCTTCTCGGCAATACCAAGGGGTGCGCCGGTGGCGGCGGCCAGAGGGGCGGGCCCCTCGGCGAAGACTTCATCCTGGGCGGCCTTGGGCCAGCGTGCGAGCATCCAGACGTGCTCGATCAGGTGTCCAACGTTCCAGGCAGTGGAAGGGCAGCCTTCCGCCAGCCTTCGCACCACCTCGACGTAGGTGTCCACGCCCATGCCGTATCCGCCCACCCCTTTGGGAGCGAGGATCTTGAAGACGCCCGCCTCCTGCAGCTCAGCCATGGTGCTCTCGGGGATGCGCCGGAGGCGTTCCGTTTCCTCGGCGCGCTCCCGCAGCCGGGGAATGAGGGCATCAACGCGGGCGAGCAGTTCATCATGGGTGGGGATATACCCGTGCGCCTTGCTCAAAGCATGGAAGCCGGCGTCGAGGTCCAGGGGTGCGATCGCGGTGTCGTCAAGAAAAATTGTCATGTGCGGTCCTGTTCGGAAAGTGGCCGGGTTAAGGCGGGCAGGTTCAGCGTGTGCCCGGTGTGGTCCCGCTTGGCTGCCAGGTAGCGGTGGTTGGCTTCGGAGAGGTGCACGCCGGTGGGAACCTGCTCGGCGACGCTGATGCCGTGGCTGCTGAGTTGCGCCGCCTTGTCCGGGTTGTTGCTCAACAGCCGGATGGAGTCCACGCCCAGGGTGGTGAGCATCTGGGCGGCAGCGGTGTAGTCCCGTTCGTCCTCGCCGTGCCCCAGGGCAACGTTGGCTTCGTAGGTGTCCAGGCCCGTGTCCTGGAGTGCGTAGGCATCCAGCTTTGCGTAAAGACCGATTCCGCGGCCTTCCTGCCGGAGGTAGAGAAGGAAGCCGCCGGTGGCCGCAACTGCTTCGACACCTTCGCGAAGCTGGGGTCCGCAGTCACAGCGTTCACTGCCGAAGACGTCGCCGGTGAGGCATTCGCTGTGGAGCCGGACCAGGGGCGCCGGCCGCCCGGGTCCCTGCTGCAGCAATGCCTGTTCCCATTCGCCCAGCGCGAGGAGCAGGTGCTCTTTGCCATCGGCCAGCCCGTGGAAGGTCATAACGTCGGCCGGGACTGTGAATCCGTCGTCGAACCGAAGCGGTACGGAGACCTGGCTCCGGACAGTTACCTTCCTTCCCGCTGCGTCCTGGGTCCACACAGTGGCGGCATCGGCGAAGCCGGGGACGTGCTGTTCAAAGGTTGCGGTCATGTCAGTTCCTAGCGGAGGTGGTTGAATCTTCAACTAACCTTACGCCTTATTACTTGAAGCTTCAAGCCTTTTGGTGGAACAAACCGCAGGACCTCAGACTTCCGCAGGAACTCCTTGCTTCCGGCCGGTACCACCCAGCCGGGCCGTGACCTTCGCCGCCGCGGCGGCACAGGATTCCCCGAGCGCCTGGAGGCGGTCCTGCGACACCCGGAACCGCGGAGCCGGGATCAGGACCGCGGCCACCATCTCGCCGCGGTGGTCGAAGACGGGGGCAGCAAGTCCCACTTCGTCGATGGAGGTTTCGCCGTAGTTGATGGCCCAGCCGCGCCGCGCATCGTCCTTCAACCGGACGAGGTACGCGTCCAGGCTGGCTTCGTCCAGGCCGGGGTAGGTGATGGCGCCGCTGCTGAGGAGGGAACGGACGCGGGGTTCGGGTTCCTGGGCCAGGAAGACCTGTACTGAGGCGCTGAAGGCATCACTGTAACGGGCGCCAAGCGGGGTGGTGTGCTTGATCTGGTGGCGGCTGGCGATCTGTTCCACGCAGATGGATTCATCGCCGCTCCACACCATCAGGGCGCTGGTTTCCCCGGTTTGTTCGGACAGCTCGCGGAGCACGGGGTAGGCCACCCGGCGCTCCTCAAGTTCCGCCAGCAGGGGCCCTGCCACGGCAATCAGCCCCAGTCCCAGCCGGAACCGGCGCGTCTCGGCGTCCCTCTCCACCAGGTGCTCCTGCTCAAAGGTGGCCAGGATCCTGGAGACTGTGCTCTTGTGCAGGCCTACGCGGTTGGCGATCTCGGTGACTCCGAGGAGCGGCTCATCCGCGGTAAATGTCCGGAGGACGGCAATGGCGTTGACGATGACGGAAGCGCCCTTGGTGTCGCCGTTGCCAGTGGTTTCGGGTTCTGTTGCGCTCATGATGTAGACCATCATTCCCTAATGAAGGCCGAAAGCGGCGCCGGTATGGTCCCGGCGCCGCCTCGGATATGGGTGCTGCCGAGCTTAGGCTCCGATGATGTTGTATTCGGGGCCGAAGGGGAACTTGGTGATGTTTTCCGCACCGTCTTCGCCCACCACCAGGATGTCGTGCTCGCGGTAGCCGCCGGCGCCGGGCTGGCCGTCCAGGACCGTGATCATCGGTTCCATGGAAACCACCATGCCCGGTTCCAGCACAGTGTCGATGTCCTCGCGGAGCTCGAGCCCGGCTTCCCGGCCGTAGTAGTGGCTGAGGACGCCGAAGGAGTGCCCGTAGCCGAAGGTGCGGTTGGCCAGCAGGCCATGGCCGACGTAGATCTCATTCAGCTCGGCGGCGATGTCCTTGCAGACGGCGCCGGGCTTGATGAGCTCCAGGCCGCGCTTGTGCACCTCCACGTTGATGTTCCACAGCTCCAGTGAGCGGGCGTCCGGCTCGCCGTAGAACAGGGTGCGCTCAAGGGCGGTGTAGTAGCCCGAGGTCATGGGGAAGCAGTTCAGGGACAGGATGTCGTGTTCCTGGATCTTGCGGGTGGTGGCCCAGTTGTGGGCGCCGTCGGTGTTGATGCCGGACTGGAACCACACCCAGGTGTCGCGGATCTCCGAGTTGGGGAAGGTCCGGGCGATCTCGTGGACCATGGCTTCGGTGCCGATCAGGGCCACCTCGTATTCGGTGATGCCGGCCGTGATGGCGTTGCGGATCGCCTCGCCGCCAAGGTCCCCGATGCGGGCACCGTGCTTGATAACTTCGATTTCCTCGGCCGACTTGATCATGCGCTGGCGCATGGCGGCCTGGGCCACGTCCACGAGGGTTGCCGACGCGAATGCGGCCTGGATCTTGTTGCGGTTGTCCAGCGGCAGCGAGTCGTCTTCGACGCCAAGGCGGCGCGGGTTGATGCCGCGGGTGCGCAGCACTTCCTGGATGGCGAAGATGTAGTTGTCCCGGCGCCAGTCCGTGTAGATGATGTTGTCGCCGTAGCTGCGGCGCCAGGGCATCCCGGCGTCAATGTTTGCCGTCACGGTGACGTTGTCATCCTTGGTGACCACCATGGCGTAGGAACGGCCGAAGGTGGTGAAGAGGAAGTCGGAGTAGTACTTGATGGAGTGGTAGCTGGTGAGGACGACGGCGTCGAGGTCCTTCTCGGCCATGATGCTGCGGAGGCCGGCGAGGCGGCGCTCGAACTCGGCGTCGGAGAAGGTGAGGCTGACCTTTTCGCCGTTCTTGAGGACCTTCAGGCGCTCCAGTTCGGCGACGGACGTTGCGTTCTCGGTGGTGATGGTCATCGTCATGATGCCTTTCTGTTGATGCATTTCTTGAGGTGAGGTTGGTCTGGAAGGGAAGCTATTCGTGGCGCAGGGGCTCCCTGCAGGTTTCCCTGGACAGGGCCACGGCCACGAGGGACACCAGGGCGGCGGCGACCAGGTACCAGGCCGGCGCGAGGTCGTTGGCCGTGGCGGCGATCAGGAGGGTTGCCATGAACGGGGCGGTGCCGCCGAACAGGGCGTTGGAGAGGTTGAAGCTGACGGCGAAGCCGCTGTAGCGGACGCGGGTGGGGAACATCTCGGCCAGGAAGCTGGGGAGCGTGCCGTCATTGAGGGTGAGCATGGCGCCCAGCAGGATCTGGACCAGGACCACCACCAGGAAGTTTCCCGTTCCCAGCAGGGCGAACGCCGGGACTGTCAGCAGGATGAAGCTGACCGATGCGGCAATCAGCACCTTCTTGCGGCCATACCGGTCCGAGAGCATTCCCGTGAGGAAGATGAAGCCGATGTAGGTGACAAGCGCCACCGTAGTGGCCAGGAATGATTCGGTGGCGCCCAGGCCAAGCTCGGAGGACAGGTACGTGGGCATGTAGCTGAGGATGACGTAGAAGCCGACGGCGTTGAGCAGCACTGCCCCGACGGCCTGGAGCAGCTGCCGCCAGTGGTTCCGGAAGAGGCTGGAAACGGGTGCCTTGACGGCCTCGTCCTCCTTGGCCAGTTCGCGGAAGACTGGTGTGTCTTCGAGCTTGGTACGGATGTACCGGCCGATGAGCCCCATTGGGGCAGCCAGGAGGAAGGGCAGGCGCCAGCCCCAGCTGTGCATCGCTTCGGAGCTGAGCAGTGTTGTCAGCAGGCCGGCGAGCAATGACCCCAGGAGCAGCCCGGCGGCCGTGCTGGCGGGCACGACGGCGGCGTAGAGCCCGCGCCGGTTGGCGGGGGCGTATTCCACCAGGAACGCTGATGCTCCGGCATATTCTCCCGAGGCGGAGAAGCCCTGGACCACCCTGATGACCAGGAGCAGGGCCGGAGCCCACAGCCCGATCATGTTGTATCCGGGGATCAGGGCAATGCAGAACGTGGCCCCGGACATGATCAGGATGGACAGCGAGAGGGCGGTTCGCCTGCCCACCCGGTCTCCGATATGCCCCCAGACAAAACCGCCGAGGGGGCGTACCAGGAATGAGATCGCAAACAGGGCAAAGGTCAGGAGGAGCCCGGCCTGGGGATCCGTTTGCGGGAAAAAGACTGCCGCGATGGTGACGGCCAGGTAGCCGTAGACCGCGTAGTCGAACCATTCAACAAAGTTTCCAATGAAGCTGGCCGCGATCACCCGGCGGCGGGTTTCCTTGCTGACGGCACTGTCAGCGGAATTCGAGCCACCGGGCTCCGCGTGCAGACCCTGGTTCCGGGCCACGGAGGAAGTTTCGTTACTCATGTATCCACCAAAGTTGTTATGGTTGCATTCAGCGCAACGCTGTTGCATCAGATTAGGCGTGACCGCCGCCACAGTCAATAGGCGGGGGAGCTGGGCGTCGAGGCGGAGCTGCCTAGGCGAAGGAGGCGTCGACCATAATGGTTGAAGCGTGAGACGATGAACGGAAGTTGCTTCAGTAGCAGCTCTGTTGCATCAAAGAGGACGCGCGACGCCAATGGGCGCGCTCGACGAGCCGCAGTGACGGGCCGTTCTATTGACACCCCGCAGGCCGCCTGACATATTTCGAGTACGCATAATGTGAATCGTGTTGTTCATTACGCAATTCAGGATTCACAACGCAGGTGGAGCGAACGGGATCGACCATCCCTTTGGGGCCGCTTACCTACCCCTTCGGGTAGCCGCCGGGAGGAGCCGCGGCTCCTAGAATTGTTTGTCGGGTCGGGATCGTCGTTCGGCCAACGAAAGGAACACAGGAACCATGGTTCACAAGGTCAAGGCAGTCATTGCCAAGGAAAAGAACGCCCCCGTGTCAGTTGAGACCATCCTGGTGCCGGATCCCGGACCAGGCGAGGCACTGGTGGACATCCTCACCTGCGGCGTCTGCCACACGGACCTGCATTACAAGCAGGGCGGGATCAACGATGAATTCCCCTTCCTGCTGGGCCATGAAGCAACCGGTGTTGTCAGCGCGGTGGGTGACGGGGTTACCTCCATCGCCCCGGGCGACCGCGTCATCCTGAACTGGCGTGCGGTGTGCGGCGAATGCCGGGCGTGCGCGAAGGGCCAGCCGCAGTACTGCTTTAACACCGCCAACGCCGCCCAGAAGATGACCCTTGAGGACGGCACGGAACTCTCGCCCGCCCTTGGTATTGGCGCCTTCGCCGAGAAAACCCTGGTTGCCGCCGGGCAGTGCACCAAGGTGGACCCCGACGTTGATGCCGCCGCCGTGGGCCTGCTGGGCTGCGGTGTAATGGCCGGCATTGGCGCCGCAATCAATACCGGCGAGGTCAAGCGCGGCGAGTCCGTGGCCGTGATCGGCTGCGGCGGTGTGGGCATCGCCGCGATCGCCGGCGCTAAGCTGGCCGGCGCCACCACCATCATCGCTGTGGACATCGACGCCAACAAGGTCGAAATGGCCAAGTCGCTGGGCGCCACGCACGGCATCGATTCCAGCAAGGAAGACCCCATCGAGGCCATCCGTGCCCTTACGGGAGGCAATGGAGCTGATGTGGTGATTGACGCCGTCGGCCGCCCTGAAACGTACAAGCAGGCCTTCTACGCCCGCGACCTCGCCGGCCGCGTGGTCCTGGTGGGCGTCCCCACTCCGGACATGCAGCTGGAACTGCCCCTGCTGGACGTCTTCGGCCGGGGTGGCTCGCTGAAATCCTCCTGGTACGGCGACTGCCTGCCCTCCCGCGACTTCCCCATGCTGGTGAGCCACTACAAGCAGGGCAACCTGGACCTGGACGCTTTTGTCTCCGAGCGCATCAGCATCGACCAGGTGGAGGAAGCCTTCGAGAAGATGCACGAGGGCAAGGTCCTGCGCTCCGTTGTTGAACTGCCTGCCGCGGGAGTGGCTTCCTGATGACCGTCCGGATCGAGAACCTGGTCACCTCCGGCACTTTTTCGCTCGACGGCGGCACCTGGGACGTGGACAACAACGTCTGGATCGTGGGCAACGACGAGGAATGCGTCATTATCGATTCCCCGCACGACGCCTCAGCCATCCTCAACCAGGTTGGTGGCCGGAAGGTCAAAGCCATCCTGCTGACCCACGCGCACAATGACCACATCGGCGCCGCACGCGAGGTGGCTGACGCCGTCGGCGCACCCATCTACCTCAACCCGGAGGACCTGGTCCTCTGGGAACAGGTCTACCCGGACACCGGGCCGGACCAGGAATTGCACGACGGCGACGTCTTTGAGGTGGCTGGGGCGACCCTCAAGGCCATCCACACCCCGGGCCACTCCCCCGGTTCCACGTGCTTCCGCCTGGAAAGCGAAGGAACCGTCTTCACCGGGGACACGCTCTTCAACGGCGGCCCGGGTGCCACCGGGCGGTCCTACAGCGACTACCCCACCATCCTCACCTCGATCCGGGAACGGTTGCTGACCCTGCCCGGTGACACGGTGGTCCGCACCGGACACGGCGACAACACCACCATCGCCGCGGAGCAGGAAACCCTGGCGAAGGTCGCCCCGTAGCCATCGAAGTACCAGAAGTGTCCAGCAAAGGCGCACCAGGAACCTTGGTGCGCCTTTGCTGGTGCCAGAACTACGTATGCCGGTAAGGAAGTTGGAACGATGAAGTTCGGTAAGCAGCCCGCCCCCGTCGCGGACATCAATGAGGACGACCTCGAAGTCCACAAGCCCAAGACCGAGGCGGCCGGTGTTAAAGCCGTGATGGTGGCGCTGGAACGCGCCGTGGCGCAGGCCGGTGTGACCCGGACTGCGCAGTCGTTGCTCCGGTTGAACCAGCGCGGCGGCTTTGACTGCCCCGGATGCGCCTGGCCTGAGTCGGACAAGAAGCGCAAGGCGGCGGAGTTCTGCGAGAACGGCGCCAAAGCCGTAGCCGAGGAAAACACCCTCCGCACGGTGGGCGCCGAGTTCTGGGCCAAGCACTCCATCGCCGAACTGTCCACCAAGACCGAATACTGGCTGGGCAACCAGGGCCGGCTCAGCGAACCGGTGGTAATCCGTGCCGGTGAGACGCACTACTCGCCGATTTCCTGGGCTGACGCGTTTGAACTGATCGGCGAGCACGTCCGGGCTTCCACCCCCGACCGGTGCGTGTTCTACACCTCCGGCCGCACGGCGAACGAGACAGCCTTTATGTACCAGCTGTACGCCCGGGCACTGGGCACCAACAACCTGCCGGACTGCTCCAACATGTGCCACGAGTCCTCCGGTTCCGCGCTGAACCCCACCATCGGCATCGGCAAGGGCACCGTCTCGCTCGAGGACATCCACGACGCCGAGCTGATCTTTGTGGTGGGCCAGAACCCCGGCACCAACCACCCGCGCATGCTGTCCGCGCTGAAGGAATGCAAGGACAAGGGCGGCAAGGTGGTGGCGGTCAACCCGCTGCCCGAGGCCGGGCTGTTCAACTTCAAGGACCCGCAGACCGTCTCCGGCGTCGTCGGCGGCGGCACACCCCTCGCGGATGAATACCTGCAGATCAAGGTGGGCGGGGACCTTGCCCTGTTCCAGGCGCTGGGCCACCTGCTCCTGGAGGCTGAAGAACAAAACCCTGGGACCGTCGTCGACCATTCCTTCATCGCCGCCCAGACGGAGGGGTTCGACGCCTACCGCCATGCCCGCGGAACGCTGGACTGGGCCGAGACCGAAAAGGCCACGGGCCTGGACCGGGCCCAGATCGAGACAGTGGCCGGGATGCTCATCAAGTCCAAGGCGTCCATCTTCTGCTGGGCCCTGGGCGTGACGCAGCAGCCGCACTCGGTGGACACCATTAAGGAAATGGTCAACGTCCTGCTCCTGCAGGGCAACTTCGGCAAGCCCGGCGCCGGTGCCTGCCCGGTCCGCGGGCACTCCAACGTCCAGGGCGACCGGACCATGGGTATCTGGGAAAAACCCAAAGAATGGCTCCTCGAAGCGCTCGACACCGAGTTCGGGATCACCTCCCCCCGGCATCACGGCTACGACGCTGTCGAGGCCATGGAAGCGTTCGAACGCGACGAGGTGGACGTGTTCGTGTCGATGGGCGGCAACTTCTCGCTGGCCTGCTCGGACACCGAGACCCTCGAAGCCGGGATGCAGCGGATCGGACTGACCGTGCACATCTCCACCAAGCCGAACCGCTCGCACATCGTCCACGGCCGCACGTCCCTGATCCTGCCCACCCTGGGCCGGACGGACAAGGACGACAAGCACCCCAAAGGCGCCCAGTTCCTCTCCGTGGAAGACTCCATGTCCGTGGTCCACTCCACCCAGGGCCGGCTCACGCCGGTCTCCGAGCACCTGCTCGCCGAGCCCGTCATCGTGGCCCGCATGGCCGAGGCGACCTTCGGCCCAGACCACCCGGTGGACTGGAAAGCCATGGCCGAGGACTACGACGTGATCCGCGACCACATCGAACGCGTCCTGCCCGGCTTCGAGGACTTCAACGCCCGCGTCCGGACCAAAAACGGGTTCGTGCTGCCCAACCCGCCGCGCGACACCCGGTCCTTCAAGACCGACATCGGCCGCGGCCGGTTCACCGTCAGCCCGCTGGAATACCTCACCCCGCCCGACGGGCACCTGGTGCTCCAGACCATCCGCAGCCACGACCAGTACAACACCACCTACTACGGCTTGGACGACCGTTACCGCGGGATCTCCGGCGGCCGGCGCGTGATCCTCATCCACCCCGAAGACCTCGTCGAGCTCGGTTTCGAGGACCGCGACCTCGTGGATGTGGTCAGCACCTTCCGCGGGCACGACCGGACAGCGGACAAGTTCCGCCTGGTGGCCTACCCCACCGCGAAGGGCTGCGCCGCCGCCTACTTCCCCGAGGCCAACGCCCTGGTCCACAAGGAAAACGTGGCCCGCGAGTCCAACACCCCCGGCTTCAAGGCGATGTTCGTCCGCTTCACGCCGCACGTAGAGGAAAACGCCGCCGAGGTCGCTGCCGCAGAGCTGGAGCCCGCCGCGGCAGGTTAGTAGTACATTTGCCCCTGGGAAGTTCTCCCTTCAGAAGTTCTCCCTTCAACAGGCAAGAACGACGACGGCGACATCCGGCAGGTGCCGGGTGTCGCCGTCGCTGTATTATCACCGCGTGGGCGGCCTCCTCATCGGTGGAGGGCTAGACGGGGTTATTGCCGTCGGGTTGCTCTTCCGGATCCTGGTCATCGCCGTAGCCGCTCGCCGAGGCAAGTCCGGCTACCTGCTGCCCTGCGTTGGTCTGCCCGGGCGTGAAACTCGTATCCGGGGTGTCTCGTGAGTCTCCCCCGGCCTCTGGCGCGACATCCTGCCGCAGGTGCTCATCTGAGGAAATGTTCTTGGAAGCCTCGTCATCTGCCATCCCAACAGCCAAGCACCAGCCCTCAGCGAGGGCAAGGTTTGGGACACCCGGCATCTCTTCGCGAGATGTCATATAACAGCAATGTTCGACGCCGGGACTGCCGTTAAGTGCCATTTCGCGGGCACGAAGAAGGGTGGTTGGGCCTGCCGGTCTCAACCAGGTCCAACCACCCTTCGCGGCGCGGGCTAGCCGCGGAGGCGCTCCATGCCCGGGTCGAAGAGGGGTTCAGGCGTGACGGTGGCGGCGATGCGCTTGCCGAAGTACTCGATCTCCACCGCGTCGCCCTCGGTCACGGAAGCCGGCAGCCAGGCGTAGGCGATCGGCTTGCGCACGGTGTAGCCGTAGGCGGCGCTCGTCACGTAGCCCGCGGCTTCCCCGGCCACGTACACCGGTTCCTTGCCCAGCACAATGGACGTGCCGTCGTCGACCGTCAGGCAGCGCAGCGTCTTGGCGGCGGGCTGTTCCCGAAGGGCAACCAGGGCTTCCGCCCCCACGAACCCGGTCTTGTCCTTGGCCACCGAGAAGCCCAGGCCGGCCTGGTACGGGTGGTGCTCGGACGTCATGTCCGTGCCCCACAGCCGGTAGCCCTTCTCGAGGCGCATGCTGTTGAAGGCGCCACGGCCGGCGGCGATGATGCCATGCTCCCGGCCCGCCTCGAACAGCAGGTCCCAGAGCTTCAGGCCGTACTCGGCGGTGGTGTAAAGCTCCCAGCCGAGTTCGCCCACGTAGGACAGCCGCATGGCCGTGACCGGGATGCCGCCTACCGAGATTTCCTTGGTCCGGAAGTACTTCAGGCCGTCGTTGGTCAGGTCGTCGGAGCTGACCTTGCCGATGACTTCGCGGGCCAGCGGCCCCCACAGCCCGATGCAGCAAGTGCTGCCGGTGATGTCCGAGACATGCACCCACTGGGCGGGATCGGCGGCGGACTGCTTCCGCGCTTCCACCCGCAGGTAATCGAAGTCCACGTTGCTGTTGACGCCCAGCTGGAAGTCTTCCTCCGCCAGCCGTGCGACGGTCACGTCACTGCGGATGCCGCCGTCGTGCTCCAGCAGCAGGCAGTAGGTGACGGCACCGGGCTTCTTGGCAATGTTGCCCGTGCTGAGCCGGTGCAGCAGCGCCTGCGCGCCCGGGCCCACCACGGACAGCCGCTTCAGCGGCGTCATGTCGAAAAGTCCGACGGCGGTACGCGTCTTCCACGCCTCGGCCGCCGAGATGGGGGACGAGTACAGGGCGGACCAATCGTCCCGCTCCGGCGTCTGCCAGTCCTCCGGCAGCTCCTCGAGCAGGCTGCGGTTGGCCTCGAACCAGTGCGGCCGCTCCCAGCCGGCGGACTCCAGGAAGAACGCCCCCAGCTCCTTCTGCCGCACGTTGAAGGGGCTGACGCGCAGGTCCCGCGGGGATTCCCTGGGCTGCAGCGGGTGCATGACGTCATAGATTTCCACGAAGTTCTGCTGGGACGTCTCGCTGACATACGCGTCGGATGTCTGCACCTTCTCGAAGCGGGTTAGCTCGCAGCCGTGCAGGTCCGTGCGGGACCGGCCTTCCACCAGCAGCTCCGCCATCGCCTTGGCCACGCCGGCCGAGTGCGTAACCCAGACGGCTTCGGCCACGAACAGGCCTTGGAGCTCGGGCGCCTCGCCCATGAGCGGGCCGCCGTCGGGGGTGAAGGAGAAGATGCCGTTGAAGCCGTCCTCGATCGCGGAGCTGCGCAGCGCCGGCAGCAGGTCCTGGCTGTCCTCCCACGCGGGCAGGAAGTCTTCCAGGGTGAACTCCAGGCGGGAGGGCATCTTGTGGTCCGACATGTCCTCTGCGGACACCTTGGGCAGGGCGGACATGTCCACCGGCATGGGACGGTGGGCGTAGCTGCCGATGCCGATGCGGTTGCCCCACTCGCGGTAGTACAGGTCCTTGTCCTGGTAGCGAAGGATCGGCTTGGTGGCACCCTTGGGAAGCTCGTTGACGCCCTCAAGTTCGGGCAGCGGGGTGCTGACCACGTACTGGTGGGCCAGCGGCAGCAGCGGTACTTCCAGGCCCACCATCTTGCCGAGTTCACGGCCCCAGAAGCCTGCACAGGAGACCACGATGTCTGCCGGGATCAAACCTTCGGACGTTTCCACACCCGTCACCTTGCCTCCCTCCTGGGCGATCCCGGTGACGGTGGTGTTGCCCTGGTACGTCACGCCGGCCCCGCTGGAGCGCTCGATCAGCAGCTGCACAGCACGGGCGGCCAGGGCCAGGCCGTCGGTGGGGATAAGCAGGCCGCCCAGTACTTCGCGGCCGCCGGTGAGCTTGCCGGTGTTCAGGAGGGGGTAGATCTTTTCGCATTCGTCAGCGTCGACGATCCGGCTTTCGACTCCCCAGGAGGTCATCACGCCCATCTTGCGGTGGAGATCGGCCAGCCGTTCGGGGGTGGTGGCCAGTTCCAGGCCGCCTACCTGGTTGAAGCAGGACTCCCCGTCCTTGCTCAGGGCGAGGAACTTGTTGACCGTGTAGGTGGCGAATTCGGTCATGGTGCGTGACTGGTTGTTCTGGAACACCAGGCCCGGCGCGTGCGACGTGGAGCCGCCGGCAAGTTCCAGCGGGCCCTGTTCCACCACCGTGATGTTGGTCCAGCCGCGGGTGGCGAGTTCGTCGGCAAGGTTGGTTCCGACAATGCCGGCGCCGATAATGACAACGCGTGGTGATGCGCTCATGGGTGTTGTTTCTCCTGTTTTGCGTGGCGGGCGTTGGCGTTAGCGGAAGACGACAGTGCGGGTTTTGTTCAGCAGGACCCGGTGCTGGCAGTGCCACTTAACTGCGCGGGACAGTGCCTGGGACTCGGCGTCCCGGCCGACCGTGACCAGTGCGTTCGGGTCCAGGCTGTGGTCCACCCGGTACACTTCCTGCTCGATGATCGGGCCCTCGTCCAGGTCTGCGGTGACGTAGTGCGCAGTGGCTCCGATGAGCTTCACACCGCGGTCGTAGGCCTGGTGGTAGGGCTTGGCACCCTTGAACCCGGGCAGGAAGGAATGGTGGATGTTGATGGCCCGGCCGCGGAGGCTGGCGCACAGGTCGTTGGACAGGACCTGCATGTAGCGGGCCAGGACCACCAGGTCCGCGTTGTACTCGGCCACCAGTTCCAGCAGGCGGGCTTCGGCTTCGGGCTTGGTAGCGGCCGTCACCGGGACGTGGATGAACGGCAGGCCGGCGGCTTCCGCCATGGGGCGAAGGTCCTCATGGTTGGACACCACAACCGCGATCTCCGCACCCAGGCTGCCGGCGCGCCAGCGGAAGATGAGGTCGTTGAGGCAGTGGCCGAACTTCGAAACCATCACGAGCAGCCGCTGCGGGCGGCCGTCGTGGATGGAGAATTCCATGTCGAACTCATCGGCGACGGCGGCGAACTCTGCGCTGAGGCCTTCCGCGGAAACTTCCTTGTCTCCCGGGGTGAAGGCCGTGCGCAGGTAGAGCTTGCCGCTGATGTGGTCATCGAATTGCTGGTGTTCAACAATGTCGAAGCCGCGGTCAGCAAGGAATGCCGTGATGGCCCGGACAATTCCGGGGCGCTCCGGGCACGCAAGGGTGAGGACGTACTGCACGGTGTCGGTGCCGCGGACGCCGGCAACGTCGCCGGCCTCCACCGTCACGTTACCGGTGGGGCGGCCTTCGAGGACTGTGGTCATGGTCTACTCCTAATTCTTTGCTTGGGCTTGGGTGTCAGCGGGGGAAGCCGGGCAGCGGCCGTCGTCCGGGCAACGCTGATCACACTGATGCTTGGTGACGAGGTCGAACTGGGCGCCGCCGTGCTGGTCCACGCCGCTGCGGATGGCGCGCTCCACTACGGAGTCCGCCAGCCGGCGCCGGAGGGAGAGGGGATCGCGGCGCAGGTCCTTGACCAGGGCGAAGCACAGCAGCAGCATGACCAGCACGAAAGGCAGGGCCGCCACGATAGTGATCCGCTGCAGGCCGGAGAGCGCTTCCGAGGGTTCATCGCCGCCGGCCAGCAGCATGACCGCTGCCACGGCGCCGGTGAGGAGCCCCCAGAAGATGACGAGGCCGCGCTTGGGATCGGCGGCGCCGTTTGAGCTCAGGGAGGCCATGATGATCGACGCCGAGTCGGCTCCGGTGATGAAGAAGATGGCCACCAGCACCATGGCCAGGACGATGACGGCCGCGGTCAGCCAGGCGGGCATGGACATGTTCTTCACCAGGTCGAACAGCGCCCCGTCGAAGTCGATGCTCGGGACCCCGTTGGTTGTGGTCACCATGCCCGGCGTTCCCGCCTTGTCCGCTTCCTGCTGGATGTGGAAGGCCGTGCCGCCAAAGATGCCGAACCAGATGACGCTGACGATGCTGGGAACCAGCAGGACGCCGGTGACGAACTGCCGGATGGTGCGGCCCCTGCTGATGCGGGCGATGAACATTCCCACGAAAGGCGTCCAGGAAACCCACCAGGCCCAGTAGAAGATGGTCCAGCCGGACATCCACTTGCGCAGGGCCTCGTCCCCCACTGCTTCGGTGCGGGAGGACATTTCCGCGAGGTCCCTGGCGTAGTCCCCCACGGCGGCAGGGATGAGGTTGAGGATGAACAAGGTAGGCCCGGCAATGAAGACGATGAGCGCCAGGACCACGGCCAGCACCATGTTGATGTTGGACAGCCATTGGATGCCCTTGCTGATGCCGGAAACAGCCGAAGCCACGAAGCAGGCCGTCAGGATGGCAACGATGGCCACCAGGACCGGCGTGCCGATTTCCCCGACCCAGCCGTTCGAGGTCAGGCCGCTGCCGATCTGGAGGGCCCCGAGGCCCAGGGATGCGGCGGTGCCGAAGAGCGTTGCGAAGATGGCAAGGATGTTGATGAACTTCCCGGCGGGGCCTTCCACTGCCCGGAGCCCGAAGAGTGAGGTAAAGGCAGCGGAAATCAGCTGCCGGCGGCCCAGGCGGTAGGTGCCATAGGCCATGGCGATTCCGACGACGGCGTACATGGCCCAGGGATGGAGGGTCCAGTGGAAGATGGAGGTGGCCATAGCTGTCTGGATCGCGGCAGGCGTGCGGCCGTCCACCGTTCCGGGCGGCGGGGAGATGTAGTGGTAAAGCGGTTCGGCCACGCCGTAGAACATCAGGCCGATGCCCATGCCGGCGGCAAACATCATGGCAATCCAGGAGACAGTCCGGAACTCGGGCTTTTCGCCGTCCTTGCCCAACGGGATGTTGCCCCATTTGCCGAGCGCAAGCCAGAGGACGAAAACAACAAACAACGAGGCCAGGACCATAAAGAGCCAGCCGGTGTATTCCATCACCCACCCGAGGGCGGCTGTTGACGTGGCGGCCAGGCTGTCCCGGCCCAGGAAGCCCCAAGCCACAAAGGCCAGGGCGAGGACACCGGTGATGCCGAAGGTGGCCTTGTCGAGGGTGAGCTTACGGTTCCGCCGTTGTGCCACTGCCTGTTCGGCCTTGGTCTGGCGGAGTTCCTGCATGATTTGTTCGGTGTCCTCCGCGTCGTGTGATTCGTGCGCGGAAGGAGAGTTCTCCGGTGCAGGAACCACGTTGGGCTCCTCCAGCTCAAGGGGGGTTTGGGCATCCATACGGATGTCGCTGTTCAAAGCCATGTCAAGTCCTTTGGTTTGAATTCATGGGCTCACGCTGTACACCGGCGTCCCCAAACCGGGCGGAAGATCGGTGTCTTCCTGGCTATTCATTGATGAAGGTCAGTTGTGCTTCCAGCGTGGCGACTGTTCCGTAAAGAACAACACGTCTCGCCATAAGCAACACAGTGGCCCGAATCACAGTCACATGTCAAGGTATTTCTCAAGTCTTAAGCCCTATTTCAGGGGTTCCGGCTGCGCCTTGACAGCCGGAACCGGGCTAGGCATCGATAACGAGGTCCGTCTGCGCCGTGGAGCAGCAGGGCAGGAACTTGCCCGCAGAGATTTCCCGCGCCCGGATTCCGCCCTGGTGGTTCATCTCGACGTCTCCTGAGAGCTTGACGACCTTGCAGGAGCCGCACATGCCTTCCTTGCAGTTCGCGCCGATCCTGACGCCGGCACGCTGCGCCGCCTCGAGGATGTGTTCGGTAGGGTCGATCCGCACATTGATGCCGGTACGCATAAAGGTCATGGTGAGGCTGCCTGTTCCCACCGTGTTGAAGGTGGAGGCGTCAGGGGGTCCGGCTTCCGGCTCGCTGCCCGGGCTGTCGACGGCGGGGTTGGAGCCGGGTGTGTCCGGGTCGCTTATTTCCAGCGGCAGCCCTGAGGCCTGCAGCGTCCCGTCCGCGTCATAGCCGGGCTCATAGAGCCCGAACGCGGCGGGCTGGCTTTCGTAGTAGTCCTCGGCAGATTCGGCGATCTCGTCGGCGATCTCCTCCGCGACGTCGGCTGCAAGGGACACTTCCTGCTGGTATTCAAGGAGCGTCTGGCGGTCTCCGGAGAAGAATTCCATGTAGATGGACGTGTCGTCGACGCCGACCTTATTGAGGAGCCCGGTGGCGGTGTTCAGGTAACCCTCGGGCCCGCATGCGTACACCTGGCGGCCATTGGCATCGGGGGCCACCTCCTCGAGCATGGCCGCCGTGAGTCTTCCCCTGAGCCCTTCCCACCCCTCCGGTACGCTGCGGTCGCCCAGCGAGTAGTGGACCTTGAAGCGGGAGTCCACGGAGGCGATGTAGGCCAGTTCCCGGTGGAAGGCAAAGCCTCCGGCATCCGAGCCGTGGTAGAGGACCACAACATCGGCGTGTCCCGGCAGGGAGTGGATGGTCCGCACCATGGACATGATGGGTGTGATCCCCGCGCCGGCAGCAAGCAGGAGATACCGCGCCCGCCGGTCGGCGTCGGGCAGGTGGAATGCTCCCACCGGTCCCAGCATCTCAAGAACCGTGCCGGGTTTGATGTTCTCGTGCACCCAGGGCGAGACCAATCCCGTGGGGTCGCACTTGACGGTAATGCTGAAGGTCCAGGGCTCGGTGGGCGAACTGGACAGCGAGTAGCTGCGGTCCACGGGTTCCTGGTCCTCGCCATTGACGGGAAATGCGACGTTCACGTACTGGCCGGCACGGAACGCCAGGGGCGCACCGTCGCAGCGGCGGAACACGAAGGTCATCATGGCGCCGGCCTCGGGAACGGTCTCCACGCATTCGGCCATGAACTCCTGCGGATGCCACGGGCCCAGCGCACGGGCTGCCCGGGCTGGCGTCTCCGGGCTTCCCATCACCCTGTTCCACGGCATCTCAAGACCGCGGATACGCTGTGGCTCCTGGGTTGCCGTTTCAGTGAGGAGTTCAATCATGCCAAGTGCTCCTGCACGCGCTGCACGTACCAGTTGATGAACGCCTCGACCTGGTATTCGCTCTTCATGTAGGGGCCGGGCTCGTAGGCGGGACTGCCGGCACCCTGCTGGCACAGCTCCACGAACGCCTTGTCCTGCAGGTTCGTTTGTTTCCAGGTGTAGGTGAGCTTCTCCAGGTCGTAGTCGACGCCTTCCACGGCGTCGTCAGCCACCAGCCAGGTGGTGCGTACGAGGCTCTGGTGTTCGTTGATCGGGAAAACACCGAACGTGATGACGTGGTCGCCGAGGAAATGGAACCAGCTGTTGGGCTGCAGGTGCATAGAGCAGCGGCCAAGGCGGAAGTCGGGCAGGTCACCCAGCAGCTTCTTGGAAAGCCTCCGGCCGTCCGCTGAGAACGATTCGCCCTCTCCATCGAGTGATTCCCGTGAGATACGGATTCCCGCGATGCGCGTATCAAGCTCCTCGACCACCTCGTAGGGAAGGCCGTAGCGGCGGCAGCGCTCCTCGAGGGAGGACTGGGCATCCTTGTTCCGGTTCCACACTTCCTCAAGGTGGGGCGGGATCAGGCCCTCGGTCAGGCCCCAGGTGGGGAAGAGGGAGCAGGCCAGCTCAGGGTGGCCGTCGCAGTGGTAGCACTCACGGTTGTTCTCCATGACGAGCTTCCAGTTGCCCTCTTCGATGATGTTCTGCTGGTAGGCGATTTTTGTCTTGGAGAGATCGTGCGGCGCCAGGTAGGGCTCAAAGATCTTTGCGGTTTCGTCGAAGTCCGTCGGCGGTTCATCAGCGATGCAGACGAAGATGAGCCCGGCGACCTCGCGGCCGTGGGCGCGCTTGAGGCCGAAGCAGCTCTTGTCGAACTTCGTTTCCCCCGGTGCGGAGGCATGGATCAGATTGCCCTCCGGGGAGTAGGTCCAGGAGTGGTAGCCGCAGACCAGGTTTCCGGTTGACCCGGCAGCTTCGGTGAGAACGCGGGCGCCGCGGTGGCGGCATACGTTGTGCAGGACGTTAACGGCGCCGTCGTCGTTGCGCAGCACAATCAGGGAGTAGGGACCGTAGTCGACGGTGACGTAGTCGCCCGGCTCCGGCAATTCGGCGGTGCTGGCGGCAAAGATCCAGTGCTGGCCGAAAATGGCCTCCATGTCGATGTTGAAGATCGAGCGATCGGTGTAGAAGGGGGCATCGAGGGAGTAGCCGGTGCGCCGGAACTCAAACAGCGCGGCAATTTCCGCCAGCTGCTCGGCAGGCAAGGACGCAGCGAGTTTTCCGCGTGAATTGAGGGGGACGTTCACTGAAGCAGTCATGGGTTTCCTCCCGGGAGGCATGGAGTAGTGGGTGTTGCGTTGGCCATGCGTGCGCGGGGTGCTACCGGCATGGTCGAAGTAGTTGTAATGATGAGATTAGGGTCACAGCAGCTGCAACAAAAGCGCAAGATTTTGAAGATAACCCTGCACAATGGATGCATGATCGATCCACGGCTCATAACACTTCGGGTGTTTGCCCGGTGCGGCACTGTTGGCGCGACCGCGGAGCTGACCGGCTACTCTCCCTCGGCGGTCTCCGCGCAATTGCGGGAGCTCCAGCGTGTGCTGGGAATGCAGCTGCTGACGAAGGATGGCCGGGGTGTGCGGCTCACGGCCACTGGCCGCTTTCTCGTGGAGGGCTCAGACACCCTCATCGCGGAATGGGAGAGCCTGCGCGCCGCGGCCATGGAGGCCGGCGACCAGGTCCAGTCCCGTTTCGGGCTTGGCGGATTCTCCACCGCGGCCGCCCAGTTGCTCGCGCCGCTGGCCGCCACCCTGCGCTCGACACGCCCCCTTCTGGAGGTACAGGTTCTTGAGGCTGATCCGGCCCGCTGCTTCGACCTGTTGGTTGCCGAACGAATCGACCTTGCAGTCATTGTCGCCATGCAGTCCGACACTTACGGTGAGGACGATCCGCGCTTCGAGCAGAGAGTTCTGCTCGACGATCCACTGGACGTCATCATTCCCGGTGACCATCCGCTGGCATCACGGGAAACAGCAACGCTTGAAGAACTCGCATCGGAACCCTGGATCACGGAGTCCGCCGGTTCCACCTACCATTCCCTCTTCACCGCGGCGTTCACGGCAGTCGGGGTGACACCGCGGATTGCCCATGAAGCCGTTGAGTGGGAAACCCACATCGCGTTCGTGGGTGCGGGGCTGGGCGTCGGCCTGCTGCCCCGGCTGGCGCCTTTGCATGGTGCCGAAAATGTGGTTCGGCTACGCATCACCGGTAAGACGAAACCCACGCGCCGCATTATCGCCGCGGTGCGCAGGGGCAGCATCGCCTCACCCCTGATCCAGGAGTCGCTCGGCATCCTGCAGGTCAACGCCAATCGGATCCTCACCAGCCGGCTCGACGAGGATCTCTGAGCGCTGCCGGCGTGGTGCCGCCGGTACCGCATTTAAACCCCGATGGTCGCCAATACAGCGCCGGCATTCACCACGCCGCCGGCTTCCGTCCGGATATCGGTGACGGTCCCGTCCCGGTGGGCGGATACCTGGGTTTCCATCTTCATAGCCTCAAGAACGACGACGGGGTCCCCCGCCGTGACATGGGCGCCCGGCTGCACGAGCCATTTCACCACGGTCCCGGCCATGTCCGCCCGCAGGTCGCCGGGGTCAACAGCGCCGGGATCAACAGTGCGGGCGGCAGCGCCGCCGTCGTGCCCACCTTCCACAGAAGCGCCTTGCGGAAGGCTTCCGCCTGAACGTGCCCAGCCGTCCAGCAGGTCCGCGGGAAGGCCGACGGCGAGGCGCCGGCCGTCCACGTCAACGGTGATGGTGCGCCGCGCACCGTCCGGAGCGGAGGTTCCGAACTCGGCATCCGCCGCGATAGCATCCGCGAAGTCCGTCTCGATCCACCGGGTGTGGACGGCGAGCGCCGTCTCTGACGTGAAGTCGGGGGCGTGGACCACGGCGCGGTGGAACGGCAGGACAGTGGCCACGCCGGTAATCTCCATTTCGGCCAGGGCGCGGCGGGCCCGGCGGAGCGCCTGCTGCCGGTCGGCGCCGGTGACGATCAGCTTGGCCAGCAGGGAATCGAACTGCGGCGCCACGATGGAACCGGCGCGCACCCCCGAGTCAAGGCGCACTCCCGGACCGGTGGGGCCGCTGAAGGTGGCGATGGTTCCGGGCGAGGGCAGGAACCCCCGGCCCACGTCCTCGGCATTGAGCCGGAATTCAAAAGAGTGCCCGCGCGGCGTGGGATCGGAGGCGAACCGCAGGGGTTCGCCGGCGGCAATCCGGAGCTGTTCCTGGACCAGGTCCACGCCGGTGGTCTCCTCCGTGATGGGGTGCTCCACCTGGAGGCGTGTGTTCACCTCGAGGAACGCGACGGTCCCGTCCGCGGCCACCAGGAACTCCACTGTTCCGGCACCGGAGTAGGCGGCTTCCCGGCACACGGCCTTGGCGGCGTCGTAAATCTGCCTGGTCTGCTCCCCGGTGAGGAACGGCGCCGGTGCCTCTTCCACCAGCTTCTGGTGCCGGCGCTGCAGGGAGCAATCACGCGTTCCCACCACCACCACGTTGCCGTGCAGGTCCGCCAGGACCTGCGCCTCCACGTGCCGGGGCCGGTCCAGGTACCGTTCCACAAAGCATTCGCCGCGGCCGAAAGCCACTACCGCTTCGCGCACTGCGGAGTCGAAGGCTTCCTCGATCTGGTCCATTTCACGGACCACTTTCAGCCCGCGCCCGCCGCCGCCGAAGGCCGCCTTGATGGCCACCGGAAGGCCGTGTTCTTCGGCGAAGGCACGCGCTTCGGCAGCCGTTGCCACCGGCCCGTCGCTGCCCGCCACCAGTGGAGCGCCTGCCCGGACGGCGATTTCCCGGGCCGTGATCTTGTTGCCCAGCAGCCGGATGGCTTCCGGTGACGGCCCGATCCACGTCAGGCCCGCATCCAGGACAGCCTGGGCAAAGTCGGCGTTCTCGGAGAGGAACCCGTATCCCGGGTGCACTGCGTCTGCGCCGGACTCCGCGGCGACGCGCAGCAGCCGGGGAATGTCCAGGTAGGTTTCGGACGGCGCGTTGCCACCCAGGCTGTAGGCCTCGGAAGCCGCGCCCACATGCAGGGCGTCGGCGTCCACGTCCGCGTACACCGCCACGGACTCCAGGCCGGCGTCCTCACAGGCACGGGCAATGCGGACGGCGATCTCTCCGCGGTTGGCAATCAGGACCTTGCGCATATGCTGCTCACTTTGTCTGGGTAGCGTCGGGGGAAGGGTGGGTGTTGGCGGGCAGTGGATATCCGGGAGCCCAGCGGAACCTGAGGCGTCCGCCGACGGGGACCTGCGCGGCGACGTCCAGCTGGTGGTCCACCACCACGGCCACCACGGGGTAGCCGCCGGTGATGGGATGGTCAGCCAGGAACAGCACAGGCTGCCCCTCGGGCGGAACCTGGAGGGCCCCGGCCACGGTCCCCTCGCTCGCCAGTTCCCCCTTCCGGCTCCGTTCCAGGGGTTTGCCGTCCAGGCGCATCCCCACCCGGTTTGAGCGGGGAGTCACCGTCCAGTCCTGGCTGCAGAGCGAGTCCAGCGCGGCAGCGTCGAACCAGTCATCCCGCGGTCCCGGCACAATGTCCAGGACCGTCACTCCGGTGTCCGGATAGTCCGGCTGCACCTCGGGATTGCCCACCACGTTTGAGGAGGTCGCCTTCCCCGCCTTGAGGAGCCCGTCCGCCGCCAGGGGCGCGGGGCCGATGCCGGACATGGTGTCGGTGGAACGGCTGTCCAGGACGGGTTGGATGTCCACGCCGCCGCGGATGGCAAGGTAGGTACGGAATCCGCGCTCCGGCGCCCCGAGGGTCAGGACCTCGCCATCAAGCAGGGCAAATGCCGTTGCCATTGGTACCTGGCGCACTTCCCTGGAGCGGCCGCCGTCGTCCCCCGCCACGCTGTCATTCGCGGCGCTGTCCCCGGCAGTGTTGGTGCCGGCCGTGCCGGCGCCGGGAACGTCCGACGGCGGCGCAATAGTCAGTGCCACCGGCGCGCCGGTGACAGCGAGCACCTGGTCCCCCACCGCCTGCACGCGCAGCCCGCCGGCCACGGTTTCCACGACGGCGGCCGATGGCTGGTTGCCCACGATCCGGTTGGCGCGGCGCAGGGAGGAACGGTCAAGAGCCCCCGCGGCCGACACTCCCAGCCCGCCGTGGCCGTGGCGGCCCAGGTCCTGGATCAGGCTCTGGAGCCCGGGCGACAGGATCCGCAGGCCGGAAGCGGCACCGGCTTCTCCAACGCTTCCAGCAGAGGCGGGCTCCGGAATTTCCACCAGCTCCCGCACGGCCCGGAACTGCACCCGATCCCCAGGCGCGGCCAAAGCCGGCTGTTCCCGCCCGAGGTCCCACATCCGGGCGGCGGTGCGGCCGATCAGCTGCCAGCCGCCGGGTGACTGCCGCGGATACACGGCCGAGTAGTTGCCGGCGAGTGCCACCGATCCCGCCGGGACCACGGTGCGTGGTGAACTCCGGCGCGGGACTTCCAAGGACTGGTTCTCCCCCACCATGTACCCAAAGCCCGGCGCGAAGCCGCCGAAGGCCACGGTCCAGACCTGACCCGTATGGGCGGCCACGACTCCTTCAATCCCGAGCCCCGTCAGCCGTCCCACTTCGGCGAGGTCCTCGCCGTCGTACACGGTCTCGATCTGCACCAGCTTGCCTTCCGACTGCGCCTGGGCCGTCAAATCCAGCTCCAGCAGCCGGGCCGCGATGCGCCGGGCGGACTGGGGCGAATCGGCCTTGACCAGCACGGTTTCTGCGGCTGCCAGGACATCCACCTGGCCTGGCAACGGGCGCTCCAGGAGCACGGCCTGCAGCGCCAGCACGTCATGGAGCCCTGCCAGTTCGGCCAGCACCGCAGTGGTGCCCACGGGCCGGACAGCGACTACCCGGGCGGTGGGGCCGGCGGTGGTGTTCGTGACTGTTTCCATTGGACGACGGCCGCGCCGCTCAGGCGCGGCTCTCCCCTGCCTGGCCGGTGTGGAGCAGGTGGAGGTCCGCCTCCGGCTGCGGGTCGCGGCCCAGGCGCATGCCCACGATCGTGACGATGGCCGTGAGGAGCATGTAACCGGCGATCAGGTACCAGCCGCCGGACGCTGCGCCGTAGAGCGCGGTGAAGATCAGCGGAGCCACGGCGCCGCCCACCACACCGGCCAGGGTGTAGGCCAGGGAACTGCCGGCGTAGCGGAGACGGGCCGGGAACTGCTCGGTGATGAAGGCAGCCTGCGGGCCGTACATAAAGGCGTGCAAGGCCAGGCCGATCACCACGCCGATGGTCAGCATCACCACTGACTTGCCGGAGATCATGAGGAAGAACAGTGGAATGTAGGCGGCGGTGGCGGCGGCGGTGATGCCGTACACCCAGCGCCGGTTCACGCGGTCGGTGAGGGCGCCGGCGGCCGGGATCAGGAAGAGCTGGAAGGCGGAGCCGATGAGGATAGCCGCCAGCACGTTGCCCGTGGTCATGCCCAGTTCCTTGGTGGCGTAGACGGCGACAAACACGGTGAAGAGGGCGTAGAGGACGTCGGGGCAGACCCGCGAGAGGGCGGCGGACACCAGTGCGCGCGGCTCGGTGGTGAAGACTTCCTTGATGGGCGCCTTGGGGCGGTCGCCTTTGGCCTGGATGGCCTTGAAGACCGGGGTCTCCTCAAGCTTGAGGCGGATGATCAGGCCGAAGACCACCAGCAGGGCTGAGGCGAGGAATGCCACACGCCAGCCCCAGGACAGGAAGGCTTCGGTGCTGAGCGAGGCGGCCAGGATGGCCAGGACGCCGTTGGCCATCAGGTTGCCGGCGGGCGGGCCGATCTGTGCCGCGGAGGACCAGAAGCCGCGCTTGTTGGGGTCACCGAACTCGCTGGACAGCAGCACCGCGCCGCCCCATTCGCCGCCGACGCCGATGCCTTGGGCCAGGCGCAGGAGCACCAGGATGGTGGGGGCCGCGGCGCCGATGACCGAGTAGTCGGGCAGCGCACCGATGAGGACGGTGGCGACGCCGATCAGTACCAGCGTGAACACCAGGACGTACTTGCGGCCGATTTTGTCGCCCAGGCGGCCGAAGATGACACCGCCGATGGGGCGTGCCAGGTAGCCCACCGCGAAGGCGGAGAAGGAGAGGAGCAGCCCCACGAACTCGTCATTTGAGGGAAAGAAGATCTTGGGGAACACCAGCGCCGAGGCGACGGAGTAGATGGCGAAGTCGTAGTACTCCAGCGATGTGCCGGTGAGGCTGGCGATGTAGGCCTTCAGCGCGCCGGCCGGCGGCTTCCTTGCCGCGGTCCTGGCTGCCTTGTTGGTGCCGGTCATGTTTCCTCCGGGGGGGATGAGGGGTGGTTCGGGATGGGGA
>NZ_VHIJ01000056.1:0-378 GCF_006680095.1 Pseudarthrobacter sp. B4EP4b
TGTGTTAAATGTGGGAGGCCCCAACCGTGATGGTTGGGGCCTCGACCTAATGGTTGTCCGGCGGTGACCTACTCTCCCACACCCTCCCGGGTGCAGTACCATCGGCGCTGTGGGTCTTAGCTTCCGGGTTCGGAATGGGACCGGGCGTTTCCCCCACGCTATGACCGCCGTAACCCTTGTACCCGACCCCTGTGATGATGCTGGGGGTGGGAAAACTGTGGTTACAACATTGTGGTGTTGTTATTTTGTTGTGTTTTTGTTCCCTGGACAACGTTTTGGTTTGTTGTTTGGGAACCACATAGTGGACGCAAGCAGTCTTGTTTATCTTTTTACCCTGCTTCATGGTGTGAACGTCTTTTGAATCCGTTCACGAAGAGG
>NZ_VHIJ01000057.1:0-17787 GCF_006680095.1 Pseudarthrobacter sp. B4EP4b
GCTCCCGCCCCCACCCAGCCTGCCCCGCAGCCGAGCAACAATGGCAACGGAAACGGCAATGGGAACGGGAACGGCTAGCCGCCGATGATCTCAACCAGTGCTTTGGCAAGCCGCGCCCGGACCATCGGGCGCGGCTTTGCCGTCACCGCAGGAGCCGGGGCAACGGCCGGGCTGGCCGCCTTCGGGTACGGCCTGTGGGAGAAGAACCAGTTTGTCCTGCGCGAAGAGACGCTGGACATCCTCCCGCCCGGGCAGGCGCCGTTCCGCGTCCTGCATCTGAGCGACATCCACTTTGTGCCGGGCCAGGACAAGAAGGCAGCCTGGCTGGAGTCCCTTGCCGGCCTTGAACCGGACCTGGTGGTCAATACCGGAGACAACCTCAGCCATGCCGAGGCAGTGGACCCGCTGCTGAAGGCGCTGCGCCCCCTTTTGGAGTTCCCCGGCGTGTTTGTCCCCGGCTCCAACGACTACTTTGCCCCGAGCTTGAAAAACCCGGCGTCCTACCTGCTCGGCCCGTCCAAGGTGAAGCCTAAGCCGGCCCAGCTGGACTGGCCCCGCCTGCGTTCCGGCTTCGGCATGGGCGGCTGGATCGACCTGACCAACCGGCACCAGTCAGTGGTCCTGAAGGGGATGCGGTTCGATTTCTCCGGTGTGGACGATCCCCACCTGAACCGGGAACGGTATGCCGGCTGGCCGCGCGGCACGGTCAACCAGAACGCGGTTCCGCACCTGCGCGTCGCCGTCATCCACGCCCCCTACCAGCGCGTGCTGGACCACTTCACCGAGGACGGCGCGGACCTCCTGCTCGCCGGGCACACTCATGGCGGCCAGCTGTGCATACCCGGGTACGGTGCCCTGGTATCCAACTGCGACCTCCCCACCTGGCGCGCCAAGGGCCTGAATGACTGGCAGAGCAACGGAAGTACGACGCCGGTAAACGTCTCGGGCGGCATTGGCACCTCACGCTTCGCCCCCGTCCGCATCGCCTGCAGGCCCGAAGCGGTCCTGCTGAGGCTCACCCCGCCCAACTGACCCCGTTGAGCTATCAGGTTTGGTTCCCATCCAGCGCTTTTGGGGACCAAACCTGATAGCTCATCGGTGGAACCGGCCAGGGACTGCATTGCAGCACGCAATAACTGGCGAAGCTTCAAAGCCGGCGCCTGAAGCCTGTGAATCGTCTCACGCCATGGCATAGGGTAGTTGCTACGGGAAACTACATTCGTTTTAGAGCTTGAGAAGCGGGCATGGCCAAGCAAACTCCTTTTTTTCGTTCCATCCGTCGCCTTTACCCCCATGTCCGGCCGATCATCCCCCGGCTTTTGCTGGGACTTCTCTGCGCGCTGATGGCCAGCGTTGTTGCCCTCGCCATCCCGCAGGTCCTCCGGGTGCTGGTCAACGAATCATTGAAGCCAGGCGGCTCAACGGAAGCGGTGTGGATTTCGGCCGGCCTCATCCTGGTCCTGGGCGTGGCCGAGGCGGGCCTGGTGGCCCTCCGCCGGCAGTTCGTCATCAACCCCGCCACGTCCGTGGAAACCAACATGCGGATTTCGCTGTACCACCACCTGCAGGACCTGACCGTTTCCTTCCACGACCGATGGGGTTCCGGCCAGCTGTTGTCCCGGGCCATGACGGACCTGAACTTCCTGCGCCGCTGGATGGCGTTTGGAGCCATCATGCTGGTGGTCACCACCCTCACCGTGATCATCGGCATCACGGCGATGTTTGTGATGAGCTGGCAACTGGCCCTCATCTTCCTGGCCGCCGCCGTGCCCATCATGGCCTGCAGCTTCCGGTTCCGGACCCGCTTCAGCCGCGTGGCCCGCCGCAGCCAGGACCAGGCCGGAGACCTCGCCACCACCGTTGAGGAATCCGTCCACGGCATCCGTGTGCTCAAGGCGTTCGGCCGCAGCCGGGAGGCGCTGGAGAACTTCAACGAACAAGCCGAGGAACTGCGCCAGACGGAGATCGAAAAAGCACGCCACCAGGCAACGTTCACCATGGTGGTCACGCTGCTTCCCGAGCTCGCCCTCGGGGCCGGCCTGGTGGTGGGTGTGATGCTGTGCGCCGGCGGCCAGCTCAGCATCGGCTCGCTGGTGGCGTTTTTTGCCACCGCCGCGGTGATGGCCTCGCCCGTGGAATTTTCCGGCATGCTGCTGGCCATGGCACTCACGGCCAAGACCGCCGTCGACCGCCACTTCGAAGTGATGGATACACCGAACACCATCACCAGTCCCCCGGAGCCGCGCCGGCCCGGCCAGCTGGCCGGTGCCCTCCGTTTCTCCAATGCCACGTTCGCCTTCGAGGACGCACCGGACAAACCGATCCTCAAAGAGATCAACCTGGACGTCCGCCCCGGCGAGACCATGGCCCTGGTGGGCATCACCGGCAGCGGCAAGAGCGCCCTGATCCAACTGGTTCCGCGCCTGTTCGACGTCACCGGCGGCGCCATCACCATCGACGGCGTGGACTTGCGGGACTTCGACGTGGAAGAGCTCCGGCGGATTGTTGCAGTGGCCTTCGAGGACACCACCCTGTTCTCCAACTCCGTCCGGGACAACGTCCTGCTCGGCGCCCCCGTCCGCAACGATGCCGTCCTCGACGAAGCCCTGGACGTGGCCCAGGCGCACTTCGCGTATTCCCTGCCGGAGGGGGTGGACACCCTCATCGGAGAGGAAGGCCTCAGCCTTTCCGGCGGGCAGCGGCAGCGGATCGCCCTGGCACGCGCCATCGCCGCGCGCCCCCGCGTGCTGGTCCTGGACGATCCACTGTCCGCGCTGGACGTCCATACCGAGGAACTGGTGGAAACGCGGCTCCGGGCCGTGCTGAAGGACACCACCACGCTGATCGTGGCCCACCGCCCGTCCACCGTTGCGCTCGCGGACCGGGTGGCGCTGCTCGAGGACGGCCGTATCACCGCCGTCGGCACCCACACCGAACTGCTGGCCGTCAACCACCATTACCGCTATGTCATCGCCAGCCTCGACCAGGAACCCCGCGACCTGGACTCAGAGCTGTCCGCCCTTGAAGACCAGGCAGAGGAAGTGACCCGATGAGCACCGCAACCTTCGGCACGGCCAACGAGGACAATGCCCACCTGAGCAAAAGCGAGAGCCGGGCAGTACGACGCCGGTCGCTGGCTTTGCTGCGCTCCCTGATCCGGCCGGTGCGGCTGCGGTTCTGGCTCACGATTGCCATGGTGGTCCTGTCGCAGGCTGCCCGGGTGGCCGGTCCCGCGCTGATCGCCTTCGGCATCGACCACGCACTGCCCGCCCTGCAGGCCGGAGACAACCTCCCCCTGGTGTTCACCGGCGTCGCCTATCTGCTCGCAGCGATCGCGACGGCAGGACTCACCGCCCTGTATGTGACCTCCACGGCGAAACTCAGCCAGGCCATGCTCCTGGACCTGCGCCTGCGGGTGTTCCGGCATACGCAGCGGCTGAGCCTGGAGTTCCACGAAAAATACACGTCCGGACGGATCATTGCCCGGCAGACCTCGGACCTGGAGGCACTCCGCGAACTCCTGGACTCCGGCGTCAGCTCGCTGGCGTCCGGCATGTTGTTCATGATTTTTACCGCCGTCACCGTATTCGCCCTGGACTGGCGCAGCGGCCTGCTGGTGCTGGCCGCAGGTGTTCCCATGTTTTTCCTGGCCCGCTGGTACCAGAAACACTCGCAGATCGCTTTCCGCGAATCCCGGGTGGTGTCTGCGCGGCTGATCGTGCACTTCGTGGAGACCATGACCGGCATCCGCGCGGTGAAGGCCTTCCGCAAGGAGCAGGAGAACGCTGACCGCTACGGCCAGCTCGCCGAAGAGTATCGGCTGGTTACTGTCCGTTCCATCAACCTCAACGGCATCTTCCAGCCGGGGCTGGTGCTGATCGGGAACGTGTGCGTGGCAGTGGTCCTGTTGTTCGGTGGTTTCCGCGTCCTCACCGGCGACCTTGCTGTGGGTGTGCTGCTGGCCCTCATCCTGTCGACCAAACGGTTCTTCCAGCCGGTGGACCAGATGGCGATGTTCTACAACTCCTTTCAGAGTGCCCAGGCAGCATTGGAGAAAGTATCCGGGCTCCTCGAGGAAGTGCCCACCGTCCGCCCGCCCAGGAACCCGGTAGCCCTGCAGAACGCCAGGGGCGCCATAGATTTCAAGGACGTCGAGTTCCGCTACGGCGACGGGCCGCTCATCGTGCCCCGGCTGAACCTGCACATTCCGGCGGGGCAAACGGTAGCCCTGGTGGGCCAGACGGGGGCCGGGAAATCAACCCTCGCAAAACTGATCGCCCGCTTCTACGACGTCTCCTCCGGCTCCCTGACCCTGGACGACGTGGACCTGCGCAACCTCAGCACCACGGACCTGAGGCGGAACATCGTGATGGTCACCCAGGAGGCCTTCCTGTTCAGCGGGTCCGTGGCTGACAACATTGCCCTGGGCCGGCCGGAGGCATCCCGGGCCGAGATTGAGGAAGCAGCGAAGGCTGTAGGTGCACATGACTTCATCTCGGACCTGCCCGAGGGATATGACACTGATGTCAACAAGCGCGGCGGCCGGGTCTCATCCGGGCAGCGCCAGCTGATCAGCTTCGCCCGGGCGTTCCTGGCCCGCCCGGCAGTGCTGATCCTGGACGAGGCCACCTCCTCCCTGGACATCCCCTCCGAAAGGCTCGTGCAGAACGGACTGGCCCGGCTGCTGGCGGGCACGGACGCCGCCAGGAGGACCGCCCTGATCATTGCGCACCGCTTGTCCACGGTGGAAACCGCGGACCGGGTGCTGGTGGTGCACGACGGCCGGATCGTCGAGGACGGATCACCCGCGGAGCTGATTGGCGGCGGCGGACGTTTTGCCGACCTGCACGGTGCGTGGAAGGACTCGCTGGTCTGACCGGGATATACCGCGCCGCGGGCATCTTTCATGAGTCACCGCGCAGGATTTCGCATCGGGACCCCGCATCGGCTATTCTTGTAAAGTTGCTTTTGCAGCGGATCGGGATGTAGCGCAGCTTGGTAGCGCGCTTCGTTCGGGACGAAGAGGTCGCAGGTTCAAATCCTGTCATCCCGACCACAATGAAAGAGGGTCTCCCACGGGAGGCCCTCTTTTGTGTTCCGTGACCTCCGGCAGAACCCTGGCCGAACGGTAACTTTCCGGTAAAGGGAAAGGCCCCGGAGCAGTCGCTCCGGGGCCTCCCTCGCCTCCTGTGGTGAGGAAGCTAGTTACGCGGGATCAGGCCAGTTACCGATATAGGTGGTGACTTGGGTGTCGGTGCTCTTGTCCTTCTTGACCTTCTGGGAAGCCGGATCAGGCCAGTTCCCAATGGCTACGGAAGTACCGGAGTTGTCAGCCAGTGAACCCGCAGACAGTACGGCCGGAGCCGCTGCGGAAAATGCCAAGGCCCCCGCCAGCACGGCGGCGGCAGCAATTTTCTTCAACATAGATATGTTCCTCAATACGAGTCGGATTCGTTACAAAGCCAGCACTGTCCTTGTTGACACCCATTGTAAAATGTTTTCCACAGGGACTGTCAAGCATTCGTCAAACTGACTGTCCGGAAGAGGAGGAAATCCCGTGGGCAACGGATTCGGGGAGAAGCTCCGGGCGGAGCGGCTCGAACGGGGATTGACACAGGCCGAACTGGGCAAGGACCTGTATTCACCCAGCTACATTTCATTGCTCGAGACCGGCCGGAGGGAACCGACGGCCGAGGTCATCGAGGAACTGGCGCGGCGCCTTGAATTGGCGCCCAAGGCCCTCGAAGCCTGGAGCCAGCCAATTACCGTCAGCGATGCCGAGTACGTCCTGGCCGGCCTTTATGCCCGCCAGGCCTGGGACCTGCGTGACTACCCTTTGGCGGCCAGCCACGCCGCCACGGCAGCCCAGATTGCCCTCGAGGGCAAAAACACCAGCGCCTGGTGGAACATGACCTACATGCAGGCCGAGTGCCTGATGAAGCAAGGCGAACTGCGCGAATGCCAAAAGATCATCGAGCGGCTCCTCGAGCACCCCATGGCCACCGAATCAGTGGGCCTGGGTGTGCGGGCGCGGCAAATGCTGGCGGCCGTCTGCCACGGGCAGGGGCAACTGGCGGTGGCAGTCCAGCACGGGCTTGAAGCTGTGGAGCTCTCGGCCAGGCTGCCGAGGAATTCGACAGTGCTCATCGGCGCCCACCGGATCCTCATCGGCGCGCTGGCCGAAAGCGGTCGGCTGGACGAAGCCTGGAAGTACTGCATGGCGCTCTACGAACAGGTGGACGAACACGCGATGTCGCAACTGGCCGGGGAGGTGGCCTGGGTCATTGGCAACGTCGCGTTTATGCGGCATGACTACGCCGAAGGGGTCAAGCACCACGAGCGGGCCGCGAAGCTCCTCTCCCCCGCCAATGACATCGAGCTCTGGGCGCGGTTCAACAAGGCCTCCGCCGCGGTGCGGCTGTCGTCGGGAATTGTCGAACCCGAAACCCTGTCCTCCATCGAACGGGCAGAGCTCGCCTTCTCCATCGTGGGAGGAACCAAGAGCGACGAACTGGAGGTCGCCTTCATCCGCGCCCGCTGGCTGTACCTGACCGGGGACATTGTTGCCGCCGTCGAAAAGCTGAGGGAAATCCACGCTGAGCGCGACGCCCTCGCCAAGCACACGGCCGGAGAGGTTTCACTGCTCCTGGGCAAGTCCCTGAAGGCCGCCGGCGAAGCGGACGAGGCACTGGTCCGCCTCGAGGAAGCCCAGAAGGCGTTCAGCGCCGCAGGAGCAGCGGACCGTGTCCAGCAGGCATTGGACGCGGTCCTGGAAATCCGGCTGGCCCAGCAGCGGGCCGCGGCTGCCGCCAAAGCCAGCTAAGCTGCACCCGCTCGCCCGGAGCCGCTGGGGCTCCGAGCAAGTGAGGACGCGTCAGGCGAAGCTTTTCCCGGTCAGCTTCTCGTACGCCTCAACATAACGGCTCCGGGTCCGGTCTACCACGTCAGCAGGCAGCGCCGGCGGAGGCGTGTCCGAAGACCTGTCCCAGCCCGATTCGGCCGATGTAAGCCAGTCCCGGACGTACTGCTTGTCGTAAGACGGCTGCGCCTGCCCCGGCTGGTAGGTGGAGGCATCCCAGAACCGCGAGGAGTCCGGCGTCAGCACTTCATCACCCAGGGTGATCGAACCGGAGACGGCGTCGTAGCCGAACTCCACCTTGGTATCGGCGAGGATGATCCCTTGCTCCCGCGCCACGGCCTCCGCCTTGGTGTAGATCTGCAACGTGAGCTCGCTCAACCGGCCTGCTATGTCGTCACCCACCATGGCCACCACGGCGTCATAGGTGATGTTCTCGTCGTGCTCGCCCACGGCTGCCTTGGCCGACGGCGTAAAGATGGCGTGCTCCAGCCGTGACCCGTCCACCAGGCCCTCCGGCAGCGGGATGCTGCACACGGTTCCGGAGGCGCGGTATTCCAGCAGGCCCGAGCCGGTGAGGTAGCCGCGGGCGATGCACTCCACCGGGAACATGTCCAGCTTCTTGCAGATCATGGCCCGGCCTTCCACCGCCGCCGGGACCCCGTCCTCCACGGTGGAGGCCAGCACGTGGTGCTCCACGTCCAGCTGGTCGAACCACCACAGGCTCAGCTGGGTGAGGATGCGCCCCTTGTCCGGGATTTCGCTGGACAGGACGTGGTCAAAGGCGCTGATACGGTCGCTGGCCACCACCAGGACGCACTCCTGGCCTATGCGTTCGACGATGGAATCGTCAGCCGGCTCGTAAAGGTCGCGCACCTTGCCGGAGTAGACGTGCTTCCAGCCCGGCAGGTCCAGGGTGGTGGTGCTGAAGCCGCGTGCTGCGGGAGTTTCGCTCATGCTATGCCTTCGCGTTGGTAATGGGCAGGGATCCGGTGGCGCCGGCCGATACCCTGATCTCGCCCCGGGCGGCCTTGCGGCCGATGTCCGTGCGGAACTGCGAGCCTTCCAGCTGAACCAGCTCCACGCCGTCGTACGCCTTTTCGCGCGCCTCCACCAGGTCGCTGCCCAGTGCCACAACGGCCAGGACGCGCCCGCCCGCGGAGATCACCTTGCCCTCCTCATCAAAGGAGGTCCCGGCGTGGATCACGTGCACGCCTTCGAGTTCCTCCACCTTCTTCAGGCCGCGGATGCGGTCACCGGTGCGGGGCGTGCCGGGGTAGTTTTCGGAAGCGACGACGACGGCGACAGCAGTTTCCTTCGACCAGCGCAGCTCTTCTGCCTTGTCCAGTTCGCCCTTGGCAGCTGCCAGGAGGAGGGCGCCGAGGGGGGTCTTGAGCCGGGCCAGCACGGCCTGGGTTTCCGGGTCACCGAAACGGACGTTGAATTCGATGACGCGGGTGCCGCGCGACGTGAGGGCCAGGCCGACGAACAGTACGCCTACAAAAGGCGTGCCGCGGCGGGCCATTTCGTTGACAGTCGGCTGGGCGACCCGCTCAATGACCTCCTGGACGAGGCCTTCGGGGGCCCACTCCAGCGGGGTGTAGGCGCCCATGCCGCCGGTGTTGGGCCCTTCGTCGTTGTCGAAGATCCGCTTGAAGTCCTGGGCAGGTGAAAGCGGGACCGTGTTCTGGCCGTCGCAGAGGACAAAGAGGGAAACTTCCGGGCCGTCGAGGAACTCTTCGATCACCACGGAGCCGCCGGCATCGAAGCACGACTCCGCGTGGGCCAAGGCTTCGTCGCGGTTCCTCGTGACCACTACGCCTTTGCCCGCGGCCAGGCCGTCGTCCTTCACCACGTAGGGGGCGCCGAAGGTGTCCAGGGCTGACGCGGCTTCCTCGGCGTTGGCAGCCACCATGGCCATGGCCGTGGGAACGCCGGCTTCGGCCATGATCTCTTTGGCGAAGGCCTTGGAAGCCTCGAGCTGGGCGGCGGCCTTGCTGGGGCCGAACACCGGGATCCCGGCATTGCGGACCGCATCGGAAACGCCTGCTGCGAGCGGCGCCTCCGGCCCCACCACCACCAGGTCCACGGCGAGCCTGGTGGCCAGGGCGGCTACGGCGTCGGGATCGTTGCCGTTGATCCCGTAGGTGGGGACCAGCTTGCTGATGCCCGCATTGCCGGGCGCTGCATGGACCTCGGACACGTTGGGGTCGGCGAGCAGGGAGCGGACAATGGCGTGTTCGCGGCCTCCGGGGCCGATGACGAGTACCTTCACAGTCTCCAAGGGTACTTTGTGCACCCAGCCCGCTCCTAAGCTGTGTCAGCCGCGGCAAAACAATCCCCGGGGCGGTCCGCTACGAAGCAGTGTTATGAAAAAGCTCCTGAACTGGCTCAAAAGTCCCACTGCCCTGGCCGCGCTGGCAGGCGTGGTGGCTGCCGCCGTCGTCCTCGCCGTGGCCGAGCTGGCGGGAGCATTTTTTACGGCCCGCGCCACGCCCGTGTTTGCCCTGGGGTCCACGTTCATCGATTTCACGCCGTCCTGGATGAAGGACTTCGCGATCGCCACGTTCGGCACCAACGACAAGGCCGCACTTTTTGTGGGCATGGGCCTGACCATCGCCGTGCTGGCGTGCGTGCTGGGTGTGGTGGCCTACCGGCGGTGGGCGCTGGGGGTGCTGGGAGTCCTCTTTATGGGTGCGGTGATCGTGGCCAGCGTGGTCACCCGGGCAGGCGTGGGGCCGGCCGATGCCATACCGTCGGTGCTGGGAACCCTCGCAGGCCTGCTGGTGCTGCGCGCCCTCATAGCCCCGTTGCGGGGACTGAAAGCCTGGCCCGAGGCACCGGCGAATGTGGCCGACGGCGACCCAAGGCACTCCGGGGCCAGCCGCCGTCTTTTTTTCGCCGCTGCCGGAATTACCGCGGCCGCAGCCGGCATAGCCGCAACGGGCGGCCGCCTCGTGGGTGCGGCCCGGAGCAACATCGCCAAGGCACGGGAAGCCCTGCAGCTGCCCGCCGCGGTCCAGGCAGCTGCAACCGTTCCTGCGGGCGTCCAGTCCCCGGTGGCCGGTGTCCCGCCCTGGCTGACGCCCAACGGCGAGTTCTACCGCATCGACACTGCCCTCAGCGTCCCGGAAATCAATGCAGATGACTGGGAGCTTCGGGTGCACGGACTGGTGGAGGAAGAAGTCCGGCTCACCTTCCAGGACCTGCTCGACGCCGACCTGATCGAATCGCACGTAACCCTCACCTGCGTTTCCAATCCAGTGGGCGGCAACCTCGCCGGCAACGCGAAATGGCTGGGCCTGCCCATCCGTGAGGTGCTGAAGCGGGCGCGGCCCAAGGACGGGGCGGACATGGTCCTTTCCACGTCCATTGACGGTTTCAGCGCTTCCACGCCGCTGGAGGTCCTGCAGGACGGGCGCGATGCCATCCTGGCCATCGGAATGAACGGCGAGCCGCTGCCCCTTGAGCACGGCTACCCGGTGCGGATGGTGGTTCCGGGCCTGTACGGATTCGTCTCGGCCACAAAGTGGGTGGTGGACCTGGAGGTGACCAGGTTCGCGGACAGCAAGGCCTACTGGACGGAGCGCGGCTGGTCCGAGCGCGGGCCGATCAAGACCATGGCGCGGGTGGACGTCCCCAAATCGTTTGCCAAGGTGCGCGCCGGTAAGGTGGCCGTGGGCGGCACCGCGTGGGCGCAGACCCGGGGCATCACCAAGGTGGAACTCAAGATCGACAACGAGGACTGGGTGGAGGTGGCCCTCTCCGCTGAGGCGTCCCTGGCCACCTGGCGCCAATGGTCCTATGAATGGGACGCCACGCCCGGCCCGCACTACCTCAAAGTCCGCGCCACGGACGGTACGGGCGAGGTGCAGACGGAGCAGCGCGCCGATCCGGTTCCCGACGGCGCCTCGGGCTGGCAGTCCGTGATGGTCACCGTGGAGTAGCCGGGCATCCGGAACGATGGCCCCTAGACTGGCAGCATGCCGCATAACCCGCATGCCACCTTTACCGTGGACTCCGCCGTCGAACTGGCCGTGATTGAGCGCAGCGGCTTTGTGGAATCCCGGCACATCGGCTCCGCCGTGCTCCTGGCCGCCGACGGCTCCGTAGTCACTGAACTGGGCGACATCAACACCCCCATCTACGCCCGGTCTGCCCTGAAGCCGTTCCAGGCGCTGGCGTCGATGCAGGCCGGCGTGCCGCTCCGCGGTGCCCAGGTGGCGCTGGCCTGCGCGAGCCACGTGGGCTCCCTGGACCACATGGACGTGGTGTCCGGAATGCTCAAGGCGGCCGGCGTCCGGGAGGACCAGCTCCAATGCCCGGAAGCGTGGCCGCAGGATGAAACAGCCCGGAACTGGCTGGTCCGGTCTGACCGCGGCAGGTCGAAGCTGGCCTTCAACTGCTCCGGGAAGCACGCCGCATTCCTGTGGGCCTGCACGGAAAACGGCTGGGACACACACAGCTACCTGGAGCCCAACCATCCGCTGCAGCAGCAGGTGCGCAGCGTCATCGAGGAGTACACGGGCGAAAAGATCGCCCACCTGGGAATCGACGGGTGCGGCGCGCCCGTGGCGGCTGTTTCGCTCAAGGGCCTGGCGCGGGGCTTCTCGCAACTGGCCAAGGCGCCGGGAGACCAGAGCTTCAACGCCCGGGCCGCCACCATCGCAACGTCCATGCTGGACTACCCGTGGGCGGTGCAGGGCCGCGGCGAGGCCAACACCATTGTGATGGACGAGCTGGAAATCATTGCCAAAATCGGGGCCGAAGGTGTCCTGGCCATGGCCACGCCCCAGGGCGTTTCCGTCGCTGTCAAGATCCTGGACGGGAACCTGCGGGCAACCTCCCTGGTGGCGCTGACCTTGCTGGCCGCCTCCGGGGCCGTGGAGATTCCCGGCGTAGCCAGTGTGCTGGAAAAGGTGGTTGAGCCGGTGCTGGGCGGCGGCCGGCCCGTCGGAAAGATCCGGCTGGGCCCGGCCGTCTCAGCCCTCCTGGACTGAGTCACTCGAACCACTGATTGAAGGAAGACTTGAAACATGCCTGTAGCCCGCCGTCGTATTGACGTTCAAGAAGGCGCCGCCGCGGTGGAGGCGTGGCGGAAAGCTGCCGGGCTGTCGTCGGACGTTCCTCCGGTTCCGCGCGCCGTGCTGGCCACCGCAGTACGGTACACACTGGAGGAAGTCACGGCGCGGGCGCCGGGAAATTCAGTGGAAGTGCGCGTGCCGCCTTTCGGCGTCACGCAGTGCGTGGAAGGGCCCCGCCATACCCGCGGAACGCCGCCCAACGTGATCGAGTGCGACGCCGCCACCTGGCTTGCGATGGCGACCGGCCTGATGGGCTGGGCGGAGGCAGTCGCGGCCGGCAAGGTGGCCGCTTCAGGCCTGCGTGCCGACCTCTCAACCCTCCTGCCGCTGTAGCACTTTCCTAGCTGATTTTGCGGCGGTAGATGGAGACCGCGAACGCGTAGGCGATGGCGAGTATGCCCACCAGCCACGCCAGGGTGATCCAGATGTCCGTACCCACCGGTTCCTGGGCGAACAGGGCCCGGATGGTGTTCACGATGGAGGTCACGGGTTGGTTCTGGGCGAACCAGGCCACTGGACCGGGCATCGATCCGGTGGGCACGAACGCGGAGCTGATGAACGGCAGGAAGATCAACGGGTAGCTGAAGGCACTGGCACCATCGACGCTTTTCGCGGAGAGCCCGGCGATCACGGCGATCCAGGTCAGCGCCAGGGTGAACAGGACCAGGATGCCGGTTGCCGCCAGCCAGGCGGCCGGTGATGCTCCCGTACGGAACCCCATGAGCAGCGCGACGCCCACCACCACGGCCACTGACACCAGATTCGCTGCCAGCGAGGTGAGCACATGCGCCCAGAGCACACTCGATCTTGCAATCGGCATGGACTGGAAGCGTTCAAAGATGCCGCCCTGCAGGTCCAGGAACAAGCGGTAGGCCGTGTAGGCGACACCCGACGCGATGGTGATGAGCAGGATGCCGGGCAGCATGTAATTGACGTACGATCCGCCGGTGCCCGTATTGATGGCGCCGCCGAACACGTACACGAACAGCAGCATGAGCGCGACCGGAGTGACAGCGGTGGTGATGATCGTGTCGGGGCTGCGCAGGATGTGGCGCAGGGAGCGGCTGGTGAGAACTCTGGTGTCGCCCAGGACGTGGCTGGTCATTGGGGTTCCTTTCCTGCTGGGACCGGGCTGTCGGCAGGGTTGGTGCCGGAGGGACCGCCCTCACCGGTGAGGGCGAGGAAGACGTCCTCAAGGGACGGCTGCTTCTCGACGTATTCCACTTTTGCGGGCGGGAGGAGCCGCTTGAGTTCAGCGAGGGTACCGTGCTGGACGATCGTGCCCTGGTGCAGGATCGCGATCTGGTCGGCAAGCTGTTCCGCCTCGTCCAGGTACTGGGTGGTGAGCAGCACCGTGGTGCCGCTGTGGGCGAGTTGTTTCACGGTCTGCCACACCTCGATGCGCGCCTGGGGGTCCAGCCCGGTGGTGGGTTCGTCGAGGAAGATGACCGGCGGGTTGCCGATCAGGCTCATCGCAATATCGAGCCGGCGGCGCATGCCGCCCGAGTAGGTCGATGCCTTGCGGGGCCCGGCGTCGGTGAGGGAGAAGCGGGCCAGCAGGTCGTCGGCGATGCCGGCCGGGTTCTTCAGGTGGCGCAAGCGGGCGATCAGGATGAGGTTTTCGCGGCCGGTGAGCACTTCATCGACTGCGGCGAACTGGCCGGTGAGGCTGATCGACTCACGCACATCGCCTGGGCTTTCGGCAACGTCGAACCCATTTACGGTGGCGGTTCCCGAGTCGGCTTTGATCAGGGTGGACAGGATCCGCACCAGGGTGGTTTTGCCGGCACCGTTTGAACCGAGCAGCGCGAAGATGCTCCCCCGCTGCACATCAAAGTCAACGCCCCGCAGCACCTGCAGGTCCTTGAACGACTTTTCGATGCCCAGAACCCGGATCGCGGGTTCGAGGGCCTGGTCAATGGTCATGCTCTATCTCCTTTGCACTGCGGCCGGCGGCGGCGTCGATGGCCTTCGTGAGGCGGGCCCGCTCCTTGTCGATCCAGCGCGTGCCGCCATACGCCTGGGTGAACGTCTCGGCGAACTCCACCGGGTCATCACCCACGATGTCCGCCACCGGCGTCCCGTCGACGGCGGCGCGTTCCCACAGGTCGGCAAAGTCGCCGAACATCCTGACCAGCGTGTCGCCGTCGGTCACTCCGCCGTAGTACATGAAGTACCGTTCGAATGCTTTTGCGGCGGCACGGTGCGGCTCGGGGAGCGCCTCCACGCGGGCCTTGTACTGCTTGAACTGCTTCTTCTGCTCAAGTGAGCCGGTGAGTGCTTCGATCCATTTTGCGGCCATGGCTACTTCTCTCCTTTTTCCTGCGGGTGCCCGATGTGGAGGTGTTCGATCCGTTCTGCCAGGAAGCTCCACGTCTTCCAGAACTCTTCGAGGTATCCGCTGCCCAGTGCGTTCAGCGAGTAGACCTTGCGCGGCGGCCCCTTCTCTGACGGGACCTTTTCGACGTCGACCAGGCCGCGCTGCTCGATCCTGACCAGCAGCGCGTAGATGGTGCCTTCGGCGATGTCGGTGAAGCCCTGGTCGCGCAGCCGCGCCGTGATCTCGTAGCCGTATGCCGGCTGTCCGCCGAGGATCGCGAGGACTATGCCCTCCAGCGTCCCCTTGAGCATCTCGGTCACTTGCTTGCCCATGGAACCCTCCCTTGGACTACTTAGTGATGATGACTACCAGTACATAGTATCGCTGAATAGCGGCTGGTCAAGGGCCTTGAAACGACAGAACTGCCTGCTTCCAAGCGAAGGGCGTCAAGGATTCGTCAAGAAAACGGCCCTTTCCGGGTCACCGATTTCCACCGGTGCTAGCTTCGGCCCTGAAGGCGGTGCACTGCGCAGCGCTGAAAGGAATGCATGACCACGTTGAGCAGGCCTCCGGCCGATCCCTCCGCCCCCAGGCCGCGGGGTGCCGCAGCATTGAGGAACTGGCTCCTGTTCGGACTTCAGGACAGCAAAGGCACGCATCCCGGCCCAGGCGGGACATCGGGAGCCCATGAGAAAAAGCATCCATGGTGGCAGGTCATGTGCCTCACCGGTGTGGACTACTTCTCCACCCTTGGCTACCAGCCGGCCATCGCAGCCCTCGCCGCCGGGGTGATTTCACCCATCGCGACCCTGGTGCTCGTCGCCGTGACCCTCCTTGGCGCCCTGCCGGTATACCGGCGCGTGGCCGGTGAGAGCCACCGTGGAGAAGGCTCCATCGCCATGCTCGAACGCCTCCTGCCCCGCTGGGGCGGCAAGCTCTTCGTCCTGGTCCTGCTCGGGTTCGCCGCCACCGACTTCATGATTACCATGACCCTGTCGGCGGCGGACGCCACTGCGCACCTAATTCAGAACCCCGTCTCCCCGGAATGGCTGCAGGGCCAAAACGTCCCGGTCACACTCTTCCTGCTGGCGCTGCTGGCCGCGGTGTTCCTGCGCGGCTTCAGGGAGGCAATCGGCGTCGCCGTCGCCCTTGTTGCCCTCTACCTCGCCCTCAACGCCGTCGTGGTGGCCGTGACGCTTGCCCAGGTCTTCACACACCCGCTGGCCATGGGCAACTGGTGGACCAGCCTCTGGACCTCCCACGGCAACCCGCTGATGGCCGTCGCCATCGCCCTGCTCGTCTTCCCCAAACTTGCCCTTGGCCTCTCAGGATTCGAAACCGGGGTCGCCGTGATGCCTCAAGTGCGGGGCGACGGAAAGGACACGGAAGAGAACCCGGCGGGCCGCATCCGGGGAACCCGGCGCATGCTCACCACCGCCGCTGTGATCATGAGCGGATTCCTTCTCACCACCAGCTTCATCACGGTGGTCCTGATCCCGGAGCCGGAATTCCAGCCCGGCGGGCAGGCAAACGGGCGCGCCCTGGCCTACCTCGCCCACGAATACCTCGGCGTCGGCTTCGGCAGCATCTATGACGCCAGCACCATCGCCATCCTCTGGTTCGCCGGCGCTTCCGCCATGGCAGGACTGCTCAACCTGGTCCCCAGATACCTTCCCCGCTACGGCATGGCTCCAGGGTGGGCCAAAGGAGTCCGGCCCCTCGTTCTCGTTTTCACCCTGGTCGGGTTCCTCATCACCTTCCTCTTTGAGGCCGACGTCGACGCCCAGGGCGGTGCGTATGCCACCGGCGTCCTGGTGCTGATGACTTCAGCGGCCGTTGCCGTCACCCTCTCCGCCCGTCGACGCCACCAGAACAAACGCACCGTTGGCTTCGGAGCCATTGCCGTCGTCTTTATCTACACCACCGTTGCCAACATCTTTGAACGGCCCGAAGGCATCCGCATCGCGGGAGTCTTCATCCTGGGCATCATCGTGATCTCCCTGCTCTCGCGGGTCCGCCGCTCCTTTGAACTTCACGCCACGCACGTGCACCTGGACCGGGAGGCATTGGAGTTTATGTCCGATACCCTCGAAGGCCCCATCGCCATCATTGCCCACGAGCCGCTCCGGACATCCCAGGAGGCTTACCGCGACAAGCTGGCTTCAGCCATCGAAGTCAGCCACCTCCCCCTCGCGCAGGAGGCGCTGTTCCTGGAGGTCATCGTTGACGACTCCTCCGACTTCGAGACCGAACTCCACGTCCGAGGCGTGGTCCGCCATGGCTACAGGATCCTCGAAGTCCACGGGCCGGTGGTCCCCAACACTATTGCCTCTGTCCTGCTCCACATCAGGGATGTCACAGGGCTGATGCCCCACATCTACTTCCGCTGGACCGAGGGCAACCCGGTCACCAACCTCCTGAGGTTCCTGTTCCTTGGCGAAGGGGAAATCGCCCCCGTAACCCGCGAAGTGCTCCGTGAGGCCGTACCGGAGGTCACCAACCGCCCGTGGGTTCACGTCGGCTGACCTGAGAGGACGGGCCTGTCCGAACGCGTCCTTTCCGGTCAGCCGCGGCCGGGTTAGCCACGGCCGATGAACGGCATGCCGGCTGCGGTGATCACCACGGACCCCACGCTTGCCGAGGGCGGCATGTTCGCCATCATCAGCACGGCACGGGCCGCATCCTCTACAGGAAAAGTGGGTTCCACCCGGCGGCTGCCGTCTGCCTGGAGCGCGCCCGCACCAACCCCGATAGTGTCCATGATGTCAGTGGCTGTGTTGCCGATATCGATCTGCCCGCAGGTGATTCCGAAGTCCCGGCCGTCCAATTCGATGCTTTTGGTCAGACCCGTCATGGCGTGCTTGGTGACGGCGTAGGCCACGGTACGGGGCCGGGGCGAGTGCGCGGAGATTGAGCCGTTGTTGATGATCCGTCCGCCCTGCGGATCCTGGGCCTTCATGGCCCGGACCGCCGCGGCGGCACACAGCATGGAGCCGGTGAGGTTCACCGCCACGGTGGCGTCCCAGTCGGCCAGGGAGATCTCATCCACGCTGGCCGCCGGACCGAAAACGCCTGCATTGTTGAACAGCAGGTCCACGCGCCCCCACTTTTGGCGGGTGGCCTCGAAGAGGTGCTCGACGTCGTCGGGCCGGGTCACGTCGCAGGTGACCGGTAGGGCATGGGGATGGCCGTCCCCCGTCTCGGCCAGCTGCGGCCCGCGCCTGCCGGCGAGGGCAACGCCGTAGCCGTCGGCCAGGAGAAGGCGCGCCACGGCCCGGCCAATGCCGGAACCTGCTCCGGTGACTACAGCGACGCGCTGGGTCTGTTTGGGCATGCTCATCAAGTTCACCTCGGGTGTGGTCACATTTGAATCCTAGGGCCTCCGCTTCTAATCTCGTAATACAGAATTGTTTTCCCACAATACGAAAACATCAAGCCAGCATTCGACGACGAAAAGAGGCTGCCGTGGCTGCAGGAGAAGATACCTCCCATATCCTCAGCGGGTTGACTAACCAGCTGCCTGATCG